>DATDNG010000450.1:0-3024 GCA_036518375.1 Nitrososphaeraceae archaeon
TTGATAGACACTACCGAGTCAATAAATAACTTTTATTAATTTGTTTACTATTTTTGACATGTTGGGCTGCTATTTTTGACAACATGACATATGGGAATTGTAGGGCCCACTGCTTCGTTATCTGGCAGAAATAAAGATATAAGAGTGAGATTTTAGAAAGATTGATAGAAATTATATAATGAACAAGTACACGTAAAGTTATTTGATATAATAATAATACCTCATGAGAGTTGCATAACCTAGCCATTAGCATAGTTGATACGAAAACTATTGATTCTCTTATGTTGGAAAGGGCTTTTGTGGCCAGCGGACTATTTCTTCAAAATTAGATTATGTATTAGTAACAGTTTAACAGCACCAGCTAAGCACACACTTTTTGTTAATGATGTTCTGACGAATCTCCTATTGGGCAACCTGCCATCTTTCTGGATATATCGCCGAATACTCTTCTTTTTGTATCCTTCCACCATGATTATGTATAATTGTTCAATTATACTCCTACTGTAATTCTTTTCGTTTTTTACAGAAACAGATTAACGTTATATTTGTAAATCCCTTATCTTTGCAGAGGGTAAGGTCGATCCTATGACCTATGCAAGAAGGATATGTAATGTGGCTGCTTTAGAAACATGAAGATATATGTAGTTTTTATACATTTGATATTATCATCTTGTAGTAGGTGAAATAGAAGAATATATACTCAATACAATTTAGTTGAAATCCATTATATCAACATCAATAAAATTTTTCAATCTACTTTATAGTAAAAGAACAATAAGTATTATTGCAAGAGTATGATAAGCTGTTCTGTTCACACGCTTTTTTTTGACGATCATTGTATTGAATGTAAGAAAGAATATAGAGAAATGAAGGGCATCTTACAAGAGTCAAATTCAGCTAATGAAAAGGATCAAAATAACAATGCAACGACATACTCAAACGTACAAAAATATAAGGAATTCACTGAAGAGCGCGCTAAGAAATTGTATGAGGAACTGTTGATGCAATATCTAAAAAAAGGTTCTGACGAAATTGAATCTTCTGAACGAGCCAAAAATATCATTAGAAAACAGTGTGAGATGCGTAGAATGTCATTATGGGATTGGGTTTAATATGATAGGGAGCATCAGAACTCAAAAATATCGTTACCAACTATATAGTACTTTATATAGGAAGCGCAGGTCTCAGTTGTTTCAAAGATGTTATATTTTCTGGAATTTGACCTGATTCGAATTCTTGCAAACCAGCTGTATCGTTTGCAAGTTGCTGCATAGAATATGATCTGGAACCAAGTGTTGTATTTGCAATTCCACGACTATCAAACACAATCACTGTGTGATTTGAAGAAAGACCTTTTAGAAAGGATGGGTCCCATGCATTCATATCATCAGAAGCGCCATTAAGAAGTATTATAGGCTCACCTTTACCAAACATCTTGTACGCAACCTCAATATCACCTACATGGACTTTTTTTAACGGGATATTTTGTATATCCAGTGAATTTGCATTTAATCCCTCTGTCTTTATTGTCGTTTGATTCGTTTGATTCTGTTGAGCCTGACCTTGTACTGGAGCTATGACAAACAACACTAATGTCATGGCTGCCAGTGAAACCGACAACAAAACAACAACAACTGCAAGTAAACTAGTCAATAACTCACCTTCTCTGACATTTAAAAATAGATCGTTGACATGTGTTAGATGGTGCTAAATAGACACACAATAAGATTAGAGGTAAGGAGTCCATCTTCCAACTCTTCTCCTAGGTAGAAATCTCAGTTTTTTTCAAGCAGAATTTGACGTGCGACGGATACCGCTAGGCCCACTTCTCTTTTTTTAGTTTTTACATTGGAACGCTAATCTCCAGTACAGACAAGATCACTGATCACCTGTGATTTCATAATAACCTTTAGTGTTATTATCTTTTTTAGTCATTGAAAAGAGGAAGTAAAAATTTGTCACTTTGGTTATCCTCTTCAAAGTTCAGAGCTCTTGTGTAATGATAGCATAGGTATAATGCATAATACTTAACATAATTAACCTACTCCTGCAGGGCGCTGATAACCTTCCTGGCTGTGATCCATTCTCTTATGAGAATTCAATGTTTCCATACTATCAAATACTCTGCCACATATACTACACCTATAATCTTTAGGAGCAGTAGAACGTTTAGGATTTGAAGCCAAGGTCATTGATAATAATAAATATCATCTTTGATACATATGAAGAGATAACGCTGCAATATCCCTTCATGTTGAGACCAGCTGCACACAGTATATTAGATAACCAAAATCTGACTCATTTTAAGTCCCGAATAGCATTACACATTAGGAATACCATCTACTACAAAAGATATTGATTGTTATTTATCGACAAGCATGCACTAATAGAAGCAAATACAACTCTGGTCAAATGTTAACGACGATGAAGGCGAAGGAGTACAGTTTGCTAACGCAGTAAACTTAAAAGGAGAGCCTTTTTCAGCCGAGTCCTTGTTTATGGCCTTGATATTACAGCAGCAGAGAATGATAAATAAGCTGATTCAAATTGAGTCATACAGAAAGAAGACTAGGCTACTTCTTGGCGTATGCATAAGACACCCTTAGAAGCGGTTCTACATTCTTCCATCATATAATGTTTCACAATAACTTATTAATCAAAACATCATATTTAAATGAGTATTAAGCACGTATATCACCTAAATAAGACAAGCACTTAGAATTTTTTTATAAATGATATAAATACCTACACTTCAATGCTATAAATATGGCTCATATTTTGATATGTCTTACTCAAGGAGGTAAAAGTATGAGGGAAATAGCAAGTGGGTGATAATAACTTGGATTCAGTATCTGTTTGGATAGAATCACAGAAGAATAAGAGAAGAAGAATACTTCTTGTTGACGATGAGCCGGATTGCTGTTTGGTTTACCAGCTTGTATTAGAGGATGCTGGACTTGTATGCGTACCGTATACAGATTCAGTCAAAGCTCTCCAAGAATTCAAGCCATGCTTTTATGACTT
>DATDNG010000451.1:0-4043 GCA_036518375.1 Nitrososphaeraceae archaeon
AAACAATTCATTGGATGTTGTTGACTTGAAAGCAGCCAAACGCGTCCATAGTATTAGTAGTAATAATAACAACGGGCTACTAAATGAACCGCAATCCGTGATTTTTATCCCAGAACTAAACAGAATTTTTGTATCAAATGGACAAGACGGCACAGTTGATATTTTTGATGCTAAATCATTCAGCTTAATAAAAAAAATAAAGTTTCCCTCTGATGATGCAGATAATATGCATTATGATCCTAACAGTAGACTTCTTTATGTAGGGTATGGACAAGGTTCTCTTGGTATAATCAATGCTACAAATTACAATATTGTAGGGAATATACCACTTACCGGTCATCCCGAATCGTTTCAGATAGAAGGAGAAAAGGGAGCATCAGGACAGAAACAAAGAATCTTTATCAATGTTCCTCAGTCAAACTCTATAGAGGTAGTTGATGACAGTCAAAAAGACATAGTATCTAAAACATGGACAATTACTGATGCACAAAATAACTTCCCAATGGCAATAGATGAGACTAATCACCGCTTATTCATAGGCACAAGAGATCCTCCAAAACTCATTGTTTTTGATACAAATTCAGGCAAAGTAGTTTCTGTTTTAGATATTGCAAATGATGCTGATGATATTTTTTATGATACTGCAAAAAAGCGCATCTACGTGTCATGTGGTGGGGGATTCATAAATGTTTTTCAGCAGCAAGATGCAAACCACTACAATGCAATTGTTAGCATTCCAACAGCACAATGTGCTCGTACATCTCTTTTCGTACCTGAATTGCACCGCTTTTATCTTGCAGTTCCGCATGTACCAGATCAAGAATCAGAAATATTTGTTTATGAAGTATGACAATAAAATGAGGCTTTCCTTTTTATTATCATATTTTCTGGTTTATTTCTTATTGATCTCTAGCATCTTATTTCGCTTCTGTTTTGGCAAATGTCGATCTCTCCTCTTATTCTAGTTTGTATCTCTCGCAGACATCATTGTATCTAATATTTTTATTAATTCTTCGTTTGCAATTGGTTTTTGAATATATTTAATACTATTAGAATTAATTACTTCAGGATGCCTTTGCTCTCTGATCTTCTTATAGAACTGCCCTGAAGCTGTTATGAAAATAATACCTATACTTTTATCAGCCTCTCTTACCTTTTTACAAAGCTCAAACCCATCTAGTACAGGCATTTTAATATCAAGTAAAATCAAATCATAGTAATTAGGTTTGAATTCTTGCAGAGCTTTAACTGAATCTGTATATGAGGTGCATTTATAGCCAGCATCTTCTAACACTATTTGGTAAAGCGTACAAAGATCAGGCTCATCATCAACTAGAAGTATTCTATTTCGCTTTGTTTGATTATTTGATCCTCCTCCTTCTATTTCTCCTTCTCCCTCTTGTATCTTCAGTAAAGTTTGTCAATGCGTGTCAATGCAGAGAATTGTTTATAATCTATAATTATTATTTTTGATTAATTGTTACACCCATCAAGTGGGGAATTTTAACTTTGAATCTCGTTAAACAGGGAAATAATAATAATATTTGCGTATATCTCGGTAATTCAGATTCATAGTCAATCTTCTGTCTATGAAAACTAGTAAATGAGAGCTAGTCCACAATTCTGCAACTATTTGTTTTGACATGGATGGCATTACGTGTGCAGTAGTTTAAGAGCGTATTAACCAAATCACAAAGCCAAGCAAGCGTTTAATATAACGCTTAATGCCAGCAAACGTCATATCATCCATGTTTTGATGTTTTTATATGTGTTGACTTGTCGCGTCAAGAAACTGGACTAAGTATGGTATGACAAGGAAACAAGAAAGCTGTTAGAAACAGACTAAGATAGGATTGAAACTGCTTTTCGCAGAGGAGACTTAATTGTAATTTCTGATCTATCCGTTGATTTAGATGGTACAAGGAAGACAAGCTCTTCTCTGTTTTTGACTTTTATTTCGTTGAAACGCACCATGACAGCTGATGCATCAATTCTTCTGATCAGATTATTCTACCAGTCGGATATTTTACTTCGGATATACATATCATATATTTTACTGTGTATGATCCAGTTGAGTATACATATTATCTTATTTGATAAACCTTCTTTATCCCAGATTGCTACTGTATTATAATAAGATAATACTATATTGGAGTGAGACTTTTTGTTGTTGTTGTTGTCATAGTACGTTAGTAATAAGAGAACCATTTAACGAAATTCCACCACGAGTTGATTATACGCTAACTAAGGATGGCGAGAGCTTAAGAGATGCCATAACTCCTATTTTGCGATGGGCTATCTCCAAGAAGGGAACTGTCACAGCACATTGCTCATGTTCAATGATTGAGAAAGGAAAAAAATTGGTAATATAATGATTATTTTTATGTTCTTTTTATAACTCCTAATAGGTATAGCTGGCAGAGTAACTGCTACAGTAGCAGCTAAATCATCATATGGACTAGCACCAATACTATTACTCTTCCTTTCTCATAATTTGGTATGTCTATCTAACTTCAGTCATCAATTAATAAAGCAGCGTTGTTCCTGAAATAAAATGAGCAAGTCACAATGTCATACAAATAGAATATATTCCTATAACTAATTTATTCTGTAATGACCATAAATACCTTAGCGGTATGACAGCAAATCAAGAGGTCATAGTTGGTTTTCAAAATCTCCTTTGTTTACTATCAAGGAGAGATAATCTAAAAATGTTTACTATTGCCAAAGAAGGCCTTATGATTAGCAGCTCTACCCTAGACACCTTGAGAATGACTCCAAAAAGATACTACAGAGCATTAAAGCAATTAAGAGATGCAGGATTAATAGAGAAGGACAAAAAAGGCTATGTTCACACAACATTTGGATCCATAATCTATCAGAGAATTATTCTGGAGTTGAGTCAGTACACAAGGCATTTAGAAAAAATGCAGATGATAGATACTCTAAGACATGCGGGAAAGTTCTCAGAAGCATCTATACTAAAAATCACTGAAGAGATAATGGATAATATCATTAAGCCTTCTCCTTCTCCTTCTCCTTTTCCATCTGCCATTTCTGAAAGCATTAAGAACAAAATCGACATTATCTTATCGTTTGATAATGTAATACAAACATTAGTAGAGCGAATAGACTGGTGTAAAAGAGAAATTCTAATTGCAACAAGAATATGTCCTGAAATAGTAATTAACAAAATACTAGAAAAGTCAAAACTAGGAGTTAAGGTAAAAGTGGTAGCAGACATAGACTTGGTTAAACAATATATTAGAACCCAACAAAAATCTGTAGATAACCTGGATAAAAAAAATCCTAGAAAAGAACGCAAATGTGTAATAGCAAATCCATGGTACCCAGATAAGACTATAAACAGAAGAATAGCAGACATTCCATTTGGCATGATAGTACTTGACAACAATGAAGTAGGAATAGAACTGGTTAATTCTAATAATCCAAAGGAATTCTATGGAGGAATTTTCATAAGAGACGAAAAGACAGCAATGATGGCGGCTGAGTTTTATCAGCAAATATGGGAAAAAGCTTCTGAAAGTATAGATGGGATAGAAGAATAATAGTGTGATCTTCTGCTCCCAAAAAATTAATGCTCTAACCTATTATAACAGCTTCTAAAATATATATGCTGTCAAGGGAGGGCGGAAACAATCAATCCAGGAGCTGCCCAGAATGTCACGATGTTATGAAGACGCAATTCCCAATCCATGACGTCATCTGAGGATAAACCAACACTTCTACAAAATGCTTTATGATTTAATATAGTTGCACTCATTATCAATATTTTAGATCAAACACTAAGCCGAGACTGGTGATAACCTAAGGACAGGCTGGAAGAAAGTCTAGATCGTTTTCACTTGGATTATCTTATCCAATTCATTAATTGAAATGTTAATAGAGATAATAGATTGCATAACTACTAATTATAACGAATTATGTGGGTTTCTCCCTGTCATACATTGATATTATTTTTCATCTTAAACCTAACAAGTGGGTAACGATGTAAAAATCGTTCAAAAGACATATTAGAGTAA
>DATDNG010000452.1:0-7795 GCA_036518375.1 Nitrososphaeraceae archaeon
CATGAATCGAATCTTCAATCATTTTACATAGTTGTGAAACTTTCATAGTATATGTGCTTCTTCAGTTCTTAACTTTAATGTTTGCTAGTAGACAAAAATAGTAACCTTTGATATATAGAAATTCAATACCCTCGTTTCCTAATAGGATGCCATGAAAACTATATGAAGCAACAAAACTATATGAGTAAATGTTAATGCCAACAAAATCAAGTTAAAACAAATACCTCATTAAAGGGCCATCTATTATAAGATCATGAAGTTAATAGCGACTTTCGTTCTGCTAAAAGCCTATCTACAACTTCTTTAGCAATCCTCTTGATTTGAAGATGCCTGCTGTCGCTATTTTTAAACCTGGAAACAAATTGCTGCAGCTCTGACCTTTCATTATAGAGGCTGCCTATGTCATTTCATCATGTTGATGCATATTCTCGACGTCAGTTAATTCTAGTATTTGCTTTCTCCTAACCTGCAAGTCCCTTTCTAACTCTTGATTTTGGCATCTTATAGTATGATAATTATTTTGAAGATTTTGACAATATCTTTGAAGGTGGCAGCTTATTAGCGTACTTGAGGACATTTGTTATGTCATTTTCATCATCCATTCCTTCCACTTCTAGTATCTTGTTTAATTTTAAGAATGATGGAAGATGATTTTTTCTTTCTTCATACAAGAAAGAAGTCGTAAAGACTTGTAAGTTCCCAGTATTCTCTAATATCTTGTTGCTTGCTTTTCAGAAAGACCTAACTGTATGACTACTTCTACAGGCTTCTTTCCTTTGTTAGAGTTTGTAGGCCTGGGTACCTTTTACATTGGGAGACTTGATGTCATAATAAATATTATACATACAGCACAATTGATAGTATTGCACTTCTGGGTAGGATCATTTTGTTGTGTATTTGATAATAATAATAGGCCTACATATCCAAGAGGAGTTATTGCAATATCTGATATTGTAACATTAATTGAGGATATGAGTAATCAAATACCCGATAAATCATGGATGCTTTATCTTCTTGAAATATTCAACAGAGAGAACATAGCATCTGAGCTAAATCTTATTTGTCAATTTGATAATCAAGATTACTTTGAGGCTATATTTGCTGGTGTAAATAGATACAGATTCAAACGAGTATTACCCATAATTGGTCACTCATACCTTCGTCAAATTATTATGAATTATCAAAAACAATCCATTGATTATATTCTACAAGACCAAAGTACAAAACAAATAGAAAGATTTGATTTATTAGTAGATAGAGGATTTATATTTGAAGCACAAAATCATTTTACTGGAATAGAATGGTGGAATAAGATTGGCAATTTCTCATATCCAATAAGATATCATGTAGAGGTGTCACAGCTTATGTTTGGTCTATCTGATAATCCTTCAGACACAGAATCTGTGATTTACAGACCATATGATGCATTGGTACCAAATACTGAAGGATCTGGTCAAAATTATCCAATATCATTTCATAATACTGGGATTAAAGATGATGGCTGCATATGCTATAGTATTAAAAATGGTAATTGCAAAACTGGCATAAAATACTTTAAGAATTCCAACTATTATATTTGAAACAGCTTTTTGCTGTATAGCGATCGTTTGTATAGATGAGTTTGATAGTTTTACCAGCATTAGTATAGTCTGGGCGAAAGTAAATTAATAATAAGAAATTATCGTAGTTTACTTTGCTTAAATCTACTCATATTGGTCAAACTTTAGGGTAGCAAAGTCAGCTAATACTAAGACAGAGCTGTGTAAAATATATTCTTTTAATATTTGAAATGATTTTTCTTATTTCTTAAATAGTAGCTATACCTATTATTGGTAATGCAGTTGATTTGATGTGAAGTGCAGGACGATGTTCGTGATAGATTGGACAAACCTTGTTGGACCACTGGCAGTTTTCAGAGCTTGGGTTTTTATCTGCAATCTACATAATTTACGTGTGGTGTTTGGGGCGGCACAGTAGTATCGGAGCCTACAAGTCTCAAGTGATTGGCTTCTAATACTGCACTAACATCACATTGGGATATGCTACTTGCTCCAAAATTAGCTACAGGAAACATAAGGTCATGGAAGTTAGCATGCCCAAGTCCAAGAGCATGTCCTATCTCGTGTTCTGCTATCTGTTCTATATTAGATAAGTCAAAAGACCTACCCATAGCATTTGTTGATAAGGTCATTTTTACATGGTTTAAAAACCCATTACTATCAAAGCTATCCTCTGAAAGTCCAGGTATCGCCACGCGAAAGTTTTTTCCTAATGAAGATGACACACTATGATGACTGCCAACTTTTAGGGATTTTGAAACAACGTTGATTTCTATATCAGGCTGTGCTACATTATTGCCGCCGGCAGATGTTTCTATAAGTCTAATACCTGTGAGTTCTGAATTCCAATTCTCTATAGCATTATGAATGGCCTCCCGAGCCCCTGAATCTCCGCCATTTATCTGGTATGTTAATATTCCATTTACAAGCTTGTCACCCCATGAACAACAGATCTGAATGAAATTTGGTGGCAGTTGTTGTTCACTGCTACCGCTGGCATGTTTCTTTGCCATTATTGATTGAAATGTAAAATTGTATGAAAGTAAAACAGTAGACAGTACTAATAATATTATTATGGAATTCTTTAATAACTTCAAGAAAAGTGGCTTGGACAATAGCAATTTATGTAAACAAATGGATTAATAAATCTTGTATATCTATTTAATGTTAATTATGTTGGTATATTATTATATTACTAGATGATATATAATATATTATTTCACTATGTGGTTATAATGCAAGGATCCATTGGGTGAGAAGTAGATTTTGCTGATACGAATATGTACGCAGTTTCCTTTAGGAAAGCAACAACGCTATTAGAATTGATGACGATTGTCTAATTAGGATATCTCCAACAAATTTGTCTGAGATATCGGTTACACATCATTATAAGGTGAATTAAAAGAAGTTGCCATTAAAATGCCATTAATCTTTACCAAACGGGTGAACTTAATCTATTTGTACATCTTTTCTTCCATCATTGATCATATAATACATTAGACTCATATGTATATCAAGAAGGTGTTTCCAGAAACTGGAAAAAAGTAGTGATACTTGTTGGTGATAATTTAGCAACTAAAATTTGAGAATAACATCGAGAATAATAAAACCAAATATGTACCGTCAGTTAAAGTACCAATCAACTAGGCATAAAATCGGAATTGTTGGAAGAATTAAATACTTTTAAGTTTAATCAATCCTCTGAACAAGAACAATTAGTCCTTAATATTTAACACGACAATAAATAATGGAATTAAGGGTTCTCTGTGACACCTTCTTCTTTGCGAAGGATTTTTGAAACTTTTTCTAGATATTAGGCTTCTATAACACAATATACTTTTTGTGCGTATCTATAACATCTTCGCTAGCGCATCTCTTTTTGATTTGGCTCCCATAATGCACATATCCCGTGAGGTGCTATTTCACCTGAGGTTTTATCGTAGACATCTGCCCCTTCATCTGTTACTATAGCACAATGATTTGGCTTCATAAAGTATATGCAGTTATAACAGAAATATCCAGTATGATGATCTGAATCTTTGAACTGTTCCATTTCCATGTACCTGGCAGTAACTTTTGCTAATTTCTTTAGTTTTGTTGCTTCTTGTGGTATATTTTGAGTAGAATCTTGTGACATATCTCTGATCTGTTATTTACTACTTATTTATATGTAGATCATAAAAACATCCTCCACAACTTACTTGCTATTTCAGCTGTCTTCTTCCAATAGGCAAAATCTACCAAGTGATTTTGCATTGGAAGAAGTGGGAATATTAACACCAGATAAAGCATTCATTTACACTATTTTCTGTTGAAGTATCTATGAAGAACCCATCGGTGTTCATCTATTCAGTTAAATTACCAGAACCAAGATCAGGTTCTATAAATGCACAGGATTCACAATCTACAACACGGCAAGTAGATAATCCAAAGGAACCATTGTTCTTTACCTGGTATATCAAGGGTTGCTGAGAAGAGACGGTAGAAATTTATGAACCAAAATAAAAGCTTTAGTTTTATATTTGGATGAGAATGAGCTATTGGCCTTTAAGTAACAATATGACACATAGCAGAAGAATTTACTGTACTTCTTAAAGCATAATCTAGCGTTGGGTTTATGTATGTTAACTTATATGTTTGAGACAGGGTTGGACTGCGATTATGTTATCGAAGGTGAGACAAGGAGGAGATTTTGAAAGATGATGCAGAACGTGATATGAAACAACAACATCGTATGAAAGTAGAGGAACATATCTTGACAATATTCCTGCTAATTTCTTATGCCAAACTATTGGAAAACTACAAGATAAATAAGTTAAGGCAATACCAATTCCATGTTAATATTATCTGACTAGTAAATAGGTATATGAGATATTCGTAATAACATAATGACATCTGCGATATTATTTTTTTATGCCTGACCTTTTCTATCTATCTCTTTAACTTTGAATTATTAAATCTAAATTACCAGAATGGTTAGTTATAATGCTTGACCCTAATGCTAAACGCTTGTTATGGTATCTTTTTGCTGGCTCGAAGGGAGGTGATAATAGAATTAAGATTATTGATTTGCTAAAAGAGCGCCCATATAATATTAATCAACTTGCGGAAGTATTAGGACTTGATTATAAAGCAGTCCAGCATCATATTGCAGTACTTGAAAAAAATAACTTGGTTGGCAAAATGGGTGAAAAATATGGAATTTTATATTTTATTTCCAATTATCTAGAGGTTAATATAGAAGCATTTAATGAGATAAAATCTAAGATAAAAATATGATATAAACGTATTTTATTTTAAGGTTCTGATAAATATGGAATAGATCTGGAAAAAAGTAAATAAGAGAAGTCCAAGTGTTGTGTGCTGTTCCATGGAGACATTGATGGGTATCAGTGCAATAGTAGGATTGGCAAATATAGGAATCTTAACAGCAATGCTTGTTATCTATGCAAGAGTCTATAGGAACACTAAAGCAATATTCACTGTGGGTCTGATGTTTTTCGCAGGTCTGATAATGTTACATAATATAATTGCAGTATATGCTTATTTAGCAATGGAGCCATTGTATGCCGCAGGATTATTACCATATTTCGTAGGGATACATATTGCAGAACTAGCCGGATTATCAGTACTATTCAGAGTTACACTTTTGTAAATTATACCATTATATTTAATTTGACTTGTACAATTTAATTGAGTAATTTTGACTTTCAGCTAAAAAGAGTGATAGATAGAAATATTACATCGTTAGGCTACGTTAAGTTAGCTGCAAGCCTCTAACTTGTTGAGTTAAAATACAAGTAAGATCATGTGATATTATAGATGGGTTTATCCTAATGCGCTTCTTAATATTCATGATAATGAATTCATTAGGCATTCAGCTTTAGGTCATACTATGAAATTTGCTTAAGTTAACAAAGCCCATCGTTATTGTGAAATACTTATATGATAGAGCAGCTGTTCTACTACTATTGTTATTTTTGTAGATATTAAGTTACACTTTAAATTCACTGAAACTTGCAGTATTATCCTAGCTATATTTAGGTAGGAGGTATTGAAAAAATATGGAGGTAATTTGGAAATAAGTATAATACAAACTTGGACGTCTTATTGTTTAATGGTTAATACTTCGAAGGAGGTTATTGATTACATCCAATGGCAGTAGAAACAAGTGTATTAGTTTCTGCATTTGCAGGATTAGGTTCATTTTTATCACCATGTGTTCTTCCAATATTGCCCGGCTTTATATCGTATCTTTCAGGAACAGCTGCTAATGAAGCTAAGAATTCAGAAACAACTGGCATTACAAATGCAAATGACGGTGGGCAATCTTTGACTATTAAGAGAGCGACTAGACTTAACGTTTTTCTCAATACTGTTTACTTTGTTCTTGGTTTTTCATTAGTATTTTCAGTATTGGGGGTGGTTCTGAATAGTGTCCTTGCGACTTATGGAAATGGATTTCAACACTTACTTACATCAATTGGTGGAATTGTAATAGTTGCATTTGGTGTATACTTGATTTTATCTACAAAACTACGAACCTTAAACTTTGAAAAGAAGATGACAAAATTGCCAAGATTTAAGACAAGCTATGTTACTTCACTGGTCTTTGGAGCCGCATTTGCAGCAGGCTGGACTCCATGTGTTGGACCAATTCTGGGAAGCACATTTGTACTAGCAGCTACTCACCCAGCAGCAGCTTACAATTCACTGTTAGCATACTCTTTGGGATTAGGTATACCATTTCTAATTACAGGTGCATTCTTTTCACGAGCTACTGGTCTAATCAGAAGGATGGTAAAGCATCTAAAATACTTTAACCTCGCAATGGGTGGAATACTGATTGTTGTTGGTATACTACTATTTACAAATCAGTTGATTCTACTATCCAATTTTCCACTTGTCAATCAGTTGATTAACCTTGAGCGATGAATTCAGAGGTATAGGTGAAAAGAATAGAGGGGTGATTTGAATAGTGAATAGAGATAATTTTAGTGCGCTACTGGTGGCAATTGCTGTAGTCTCTGTAATTATCAGCTTTGCAATATATTTTAACAGCCCGAATATTAACAAGGCATCGTCATCATCAGCCACACAGCAACAAGTAGAAAAATTTGTTTCAGCAGCAACTGTACAAAATGGTACAATAACTACGATAAAGCTTGATAAAGCTCAGTTTCAGCATATTGACAAATCACAATTTATAAAGGCGCCTGAATTTGCCCAAATTGGCGGTTACATTAATACACCTAATAATAGCCCTTTGACACTTTCATCTTTGAGAGGAAAAGTTGTATTGGTAGACTTTTGGACATACAGCTGCATTAACTGCATACGCACATTACCCCATATCAATGATTGGTATCAAAAATATGCTGACAAGGGCTTGGTCATAGTTGGAGTTCACTCACCTGAATTTGAGTTTGAAAAGAACTATGACAATGTAAAGGCTGCTGTGCAAAGATTGGGAATAACTTATCCTGTATTGCTAGATAGTGCCCATGGAACTTGGGATGCATATGGAAACCAGTATTGGCCAAGAGATTACTTAATCGATGCCGATGGATACATAAGGCATGATCATATAGGAGAGGGCGGTTATGATCAGACAGAAAAGGCAATTCAGTCATTGCTAGCCGAACGAGCAGCTCTTATGGGTGCAAAAGAGATTAGTTTCAGTACAAAACCAACAGTAATTAAGCCAGGAAGTTTGCAATCTGTAGATCTAACAAAAGGCACAACACCAGAAATATACTTAGGATATGATAAAGCAAGAGCACCACTTGGAAATCCTGAAGGCTTCAAACCAGATCAGACAGTTTCATACTCAATCCCATCAAATACCAATTTCAAACCTGACGTTGTATACCTTCAAGGTAATTGGAAAAACAACCCTGACAATATGGAATTACAAAGTGATGCTGGACGTGTTGTGTTAACTTATTACGCAAAGTCTGTGAACATAGTGGCAGGAGGAAAAGGTGGAGGTGTTGTTTCTAATGATGGAGGAGGAGCACTAGCAGCATCAAGCAAGGCATTAGGAGTGGATTTATCACAAGACGGTAGTTTTAGAATTGACGGTCAAAGGTTGTATAATTTATCAATGCACAATGACTATAACGCCCATTCTATTATAATAGATGTTACAGGCAAAGGATTCCAATTGTACACATTTACATTCGGGTAGTCTCTTATGATTATTTTTTAATAAATATAATAATATGCTGATTGTT
>DATDNG010000453.1:0-5192 GCA_036518375.1 Nitrososphaeraceae archaeon
TCGATAAATACAATCTCCACCTCTTCTGATTTTAACAAAGCTATTAGGAATGTCCAATCCAACGCTAACACAGATGTTGGTCAAGTCACATATAATAGCAATGGGGAACTGCATTACATTGTGTTCAAAAAGTTAGCATTATTTAATTGGATTTTAGCTTATGAAAAACCATATTCTATGATGCTGTCTGGGAACACTAATTTGAGCAGTCTCGCAATCACAATGTCTATAATTGCCGGAATCGCAATTATAAGTGGATTGATATCTGTATTTATAATATCCGATCGGATTTCTCGTCCCATTAGGGATTTTGCAACAAAATGCAGAAATCAAGATGTAAATAATTTACAAACAATAAATCCTATAGGCAAGGACAAGGAAATTAACCAAGTTATATATGCATTTAATGAAATGATAAGAAGAGTAAATGCTATTGAAAAACAAAAAGACGAATTTGCTTCGATGGTTACACATGAATTAAAATCTCCGCTTACTCCTATTATTGGATGGTGTCAGACTCTAAAAAACCCAAAATTGATAGGACAGTTAAATAGCAAGCAATTGAATGCAATAGATGTAATTCAAAGGAATGCAAAAAGACTACTGCAGTTAGTAGGAGATATATTAGATGTACAAAAACTCGATCTTAATAAAATGAAGTTTGATAGTCAACCTGTAGATGTCAATGATATATTAAACTATATGCACAATAATCTTCAAAATGTAATGGCTCAAAAGAATATTAAACAATTAAATTCTACAAAAGAGCAACTGACTGTCAGATCAGATAGAAATAGAATAGAGCAAGTTTTAAATAATCTTATACTTAACGCAGTGGATTTTGTTCCTTCTGAAACTGGTAAAATTGAATATGGTGCTCAAAGCAAAGGTGATGAGGTACTCTTCTATGTAAAGGATAATGGAACAGGGATATCGCCCGAAAAACAAAAGAATCTTTTCCGTAAATTTTACCAAATTGATACTTCAATGACTAGGACTCATGGAGGATCAGGTCTGGGCCTAGCTATCTCAAAAGGGATTATTGAATCATTGGGAGGTAAGATATGGATTGAAAGCGAATTAGGAAAAGGAGCAAGTTTTTATTTCACCATTCCAAAGGACAGAACAAATATAGTAATGAGCGAAAAAGTACTGGATGTCAAAGAGACAGCTAAATGAAAATACTGGGAATAGACGATAACACGGATATAAATGAACTGCTTGAAACAGTCTTAAATGGTAGTGGTCATGAGTTTACTTATGTAAATAATGGAACTAAGGGGCTAGGATTAATTCGCGAAAAAAAATTCGATATTGTACTGCTAGATGTGGCTATGCCTGAATTCAGTGGATTTGATGTAATTAATTCGCTTCTGAAGGAGGGACTTTTAACTAAACAAAAAATTATACTGTTTACTGCTTCATCAGTATTAGATGCAGAAATAGAAGAACTTGTTAAAAAAGGAATTCATTCTTGTATAAGGAAGCCTGTGGATGTGGATTTCCTTTTAGAAAAACTAGAGCAGTTGCAAGTTTAATATGATATAGATAGTTTTGTAATGTGGTTTTAATGAATTCTACCAATTCAACACGATCATATGATCAAATAATGAATAGGATAATGGTAGTGAGTGTATTAAGTATTGCTATGGTTTTTCTTGCAGAATCGTTATATTTTGGTAATCAAGCTTTGGCTTCATCATCTAATACTAATAATGACTGTCCAGTATTTTCAATCAAGTATGGATGTGATCTTTCTAGTTGGTTTCACTTAATTATTGATGGTTCAATAGCTGCTTTCTTGGGAGTATTTTTTCATCATCTAGCACACAAACAGAGTGTGAAATTAAAAAAAATAGTTGAAGAACATGATGCCATGAAAAAAAGGAGAAGAGAATTTGCAATTCAATCATTGAAGAATCACTTTACTACGTTACTGTTTTCAATGTCGTTGATAAATAAGCTAGAACCTATGTATGCCAGCGGTACAAAAAATCGTGACAATATAAAAGATCAAATTGATAGGAACTACGAAATAATCTCTCGTGTAATAAATGACGTTAAAAATGTATTGCTTTTCTTAAATGACGTTCTAGAACCCCAAATTCTTAATGACGTCAATCAGCTTTGCGAAACTATTCGTCAAGGTTATATGAGAGATGAAAATAAGCAATTAAGATTAATTGACTATACTGAAACAAAGAACAAGATTAATGGCCTATGTAAAACATTTGATGAATTACATCCTGCGATAGTACCTGTCCAAGAATTGTTCCAACGTACTTCTTCCAATTCATCATCTAATAATCATACAAAGAAATTGAGCTATCAGGAGATAGTCTTGTATTGTAGACGCCTTTTTAAAAGTATATTCTAACAAATAATGTTGTAGAAAAGTATTCTACAACATACACGATTGAGGTAAAGATAATTTTGAGTATATCTAATCTGATAACAGAATAATAGATAATAATAATAATAATAATTGAATGGTTCGTCTTCAAATTCAAATTCAAATGAACCTAAACGTTCATTGTTGTGGATAGACGATTGCCCTTGCCTTGGCTGTCCTTATGATGAGAATGGTGAGTGTGTAGACTTGAAGTAGGAGGAAAAAAGAAGAGGCAGCTGAAGTTCCAGAGTTGTACGTAAGCAGTCATTTAACGAAAATATTCAAGATTTATTTAGAGCCAATAAAGCTGGTCGTGGAAGAATGAACTTCTAACTAAGTTAGGTAATTCTTTGCATATCTTCAAAGTATTGTTTGTATGCATGATTCATTCTTTCAAGGAATAGATTCAATCTTTTAAATCTATATAGTTAGACTGAGTTGATCTACATCCAAAGATATCCCTACTACCAAGGCAGTCATTTTAATGACTCTATGTCTTGTTCTTTTAGTTCTTCAGTTTCCAACTTCTTCCAACAAAACTCCATAATATCTCAGTCTTCTCCTAATGTCAAGCATTTCATTTTTATCATATGTCCAAATGCTTGCTTGCTATAATGAAATGGCAAATTAAATTCACGGCATAAAATATCTAATATACTTAATCAATGCTAACAATAAGATCAATATCAACGTTGAGTCATGTAACGCTGTTCATGGTCATAACAGAAATGGAGAACTAATAGACAGTTTAAAGCGAGGAAGTGCCAAAGTAGTTTTACATGCAGTTAATAGTGAGCCAGTAGCGGCTTCAAAGTTTGGACAAAATGCAAAGGATAGAAGAGCCCATATGTCTAACTTGGCTAAGTGAACTAACACAAGACGACATAATGATGTTTTAGAAGTCATTTGAAATCCAACTCAGACGGGCAAGTCCGTAAGAAACAGACAATACACATTGAGATCAAACCATTATCAACAGCTTTATTTTGTGCAGTTGACTAGCCTTAGTTTAATATCATAATTTAAACATTGGATGAAAGCTAGCATGCCACTAGATTTTTCTTGACGCAAAGCGTGCTACTGTTCTTGCAAAGGGAATATTTGAAATATCATCTAAATGCCGGTAGATAAGAGTTTGTCAGGTGATGATGATGGGGAGGTGTAACGAAGCAAAGAATATTGACATCTTTTACCAAAGTGACTCTGCCTATAGATATGTGTATGTATGCGTTCAAACACAAAAATTATCTAACTTTGAGATCTCTATGAATATTGTTTATGTATGTAGCACCATTTCCATTGCTTGTTTGGTAGAGCAACCATTACTGTATGGCCTGTATTTTGAAAATGCTTTGTGGCATGCAGACCTACCGAAGAATCGCAACATCCTACATGCCCACAAATAAGACACATTCTTAATGCAACCCAATCAGTTCCCTCTTTTTCACATTCTTCGCAGCCAGATGTTTTAGAAGTAATATTATTTTCATCTATACCAGCAAAGTGTTCACAGTTCTTATTGTTCATAATAAGTCTTGAATATTTGCCTACGCAATATTTATTATTTATTTATTTAATTGCTTAGTACTCCACACCTCCTCATAGCTATGTGTATAGATTTCTATAATATTTCCAAACGGGTCTTCACAATAGGCTATTTTATATGGTTTACCTGGGATTAGTTCCCAAACTTTGGTTCTCTGCTTTCCCCCATTTTCAGCTATTTTCTTTGTGAGCTGCTCTATATCTGGTTCTGTTATACAAATATGAAAAAAGCTTGTTTTCCAATACTCAAAATTATTTGCAGGACGTTCAGCTTTGGGATCTATAAATTGAAAAACTTCAAAACCTACTTGATTTTTGGATATCATATGTACAAGCTTTACTAAATTCTGCTCCAAAAATATTAGTTAAAATCCTACCTAAATGAGAGTCATCTGAGGTACCATCTATCTGTTCTGTTATCGCATTAAATCCCAATATTTCATTGTACCATCTAATGGCTTTATCTAGGTCAGGAACGCTGACTGCAACATGATTTATTGCTTTAATAATATTTAAAGGAGTGGAGGTATCCATGATTCCATATCATTATCATGCTAATTTAAAATATATATAGTAGACATTTTGTTTTTGCAATGACCATCTTTCTTGAGCATGGCCTAAGCTTGAGCAGATATAAAAGCACCAATTTGGTTTGCTTATCAACAGATAGGTTAACGAAAGAATGACTGAAGGAGTTAATAATATATTGAATAAATCTATAACAGAAAAAGAAGCATGGGAGATTATCAAACCTGTTTGTAGAGAATTATATGATCTAGTCAATGACAAAAACATACAGTTTGTATCTGGATCTCATAATGAAGTTAATGGAACATACAAAATTAATCTAAAATGCAGCCGCATACATTTGGCATCAAAAGAGGGTTTAAAGATAGTATTGGAGATATAGAGTATAATCAGGGAAATATTAGGATTGGTTTGAGGTCAAATGGTATTCCTACAAATCTTTTTGTACAGTTGATTTAGCATATTATAAAGAAGCAAAAAATAAACTGCACTTCCACATAAAGTAGATGAACCCCCTAAGCCGAAGGAATTAATAATAAGCAAAATAGTCTTTTGTCTGCACATCATTATCGGTATTTGGTATAGGATTCGTGCTTGACACAATCCATTCAGGTTTTTTACCTTCGAAGTTTCCGTCTGCAAATTCTTTTAATTCCTCGATGACTAGAACAAAAATAGAACGTTCAATATATCTTATTTTTTCTTGTAAATTTGTTGGCGTTCCTTC
>DATDNG010000454.1:0-2441 GCA_036518375.1 Nitrososphaeraceae archaeon
CCATCTTTAGACAGTGAAATCATCTCTACTGCCGAAAAGCCAACGTATTGGAGCTATTGATCTATACGCGTACTTAGATACAATGTAGATTGTATAGATGATTTAATCTCCAGTATTCTGTGTAGTGTCGTGTTACTGTTCTAACAGAATATAGCCAGCAGAAGGCAAAATCCTCCAAGGTAATACTTACAGGTAGCATAATGGAAATCGTATTTATTTAATATAGAAAAGGCATTCTTTGGAAACCAAGCCATCCTGGATGAGATCCACCATCATTATCTAACCGTTTCATATAAAAAAGAGAAGGTTCCTGATACCGTCGGCCCCAATATGAAAATTAAAACAACAAAATCAATAGTTACTTGGGGAAATGAACTATTTTTAAAACCTCTTATTATGGCTCACTCGGCTGACAATATGGTCTCATCTATTCAATAATATTTTATCTCTATCAACAAGCTTTCCATCATTTATTATTGCTTCAATCTTCTTTGTATTGCTGATATTGTCAATAGGATTTGCTCCAAGGATAATCATATCTGCTTCTTTTCCATTTTCTATAGTTCCTGTCTTGTTTAATATTCCTAAGGCATTAGCTCCATTTCTTGTTGCAATCTTGATAACATCCAAAGGATTAATGCCTGCTTCTGCCAACAACTCTAGCTCATGATGTAGACTTTCTCCTGGAATTAATCCAAAGTTTGGAATATCAGTTCCTGAAAGAATTTGTACCCCACTATCATACATCATTTTGGTTAACTGAAGCACTTTAGGCCAAAGATATTGATCATTTTTATCATCCTTTAGCATTGCTTCGTATATATCCAAAGTTGGATCTATTGGAACTCTATGTGTTACTAAAGATTTTATCATTTGATTAATTTCTGTACTACCACTGCTGCTACTATTATTATTAATGCTGTTGTTTAGATTTACTAAACTAAACCATAAGAAGTGATCGAATGGACCTAGACCATTTTCAATAAATATTCTCTGCTTATCTTTTGGTAGAAGATATGGGCTTACTGGAACTCCATGTGTAAGAGCATCGATACCAAGATTTGCAGCATCAGTCCAGCTTGTCAAATACAAATGCCCTATGACTTTTAATCCATTATGATGCGCTTCATCTATGGCTGCTCTTACTAAATTAGGAATAAGACCAACATATAGCTTGATATAATCTACACCAATTGCTGCTTGGAGCCTAACCTCTTGTCTAACCTGTTGTTCCGTCTTAACCTGTTTTTCTACAAATGGTATTGGTATGCGTGGATCATTGATAAGCCTACCTGCAGTAAATATAGTTGGTCCTTTTATCTTTCCAGCAGTTACGTTTTGTTTTAAAGCTACTGACTGTTCAGTAGGTCCACCAGGATTTCGTATAGTAGTAATTCCATTAGCTAAAAGCATATTGAGCATATATCCAGATTTAGTCTGGTTGTATGAGTTTTTTAATACACCTGCTACATGTGCATGCATGTCAAAAAGCCCAGGTATGATATACTTGCCAGTAAGGTTTAGAACATTTACATTGTGTCTGGAAAAGTAATAATCATGATATTTGCTATTGTCAGCAGCAGTAAACACATTAACTATTTTACTGCCATTAACGATTACTACTGCATTAGATTTTGGTACACTGCCGGTGCCATCAATTACAGTAGCTCCTCTTAATATCACTACTCCTTTACCATCTAATTTGCAGTACAAAACTGAAGGCTTAGATGTGTAAGTATTATTACTAGCAAAATAGGCAGTATTATCATTATTATTATTATGTAATGCCTCCACGTCTTTAGATATCTCTGCACTGCCAAGGACATGAAAAAGTAGTAATAATGTTAACAATGAGGTAACAGTAAATAACGATATTGAAGTTGTAGAAACCATATCTGTATTTTATAAAAATATGTATGTCGATGTTTAATTAATATATATGAAAGTTTTTATTCTCATGCATATTTTTTCTGTCATTAGATAACTGGTAGTTAAAGTTTAAGGATATTATTATCAGATATGATAGATGTTACACAATAAGACATGTGATATTCAAAAAGTAAAATTAGTCTTTCAAAATTTTACCATCATAAACCGGCCAATCTCGTTATCAACCTATATCTAAAATAAAAGGACCTTTTGAAATCTACTATTGAACTGAATCTTCAGGTAATAGCAACAACAGTATCTTGACTCTTTTAGTCATGCTACTCATATGCCATTATTTGATAATAAAAGAGTGTCGGAGTTTCGCTACAAGATGCAGTATGAAGAGCCAAGAGTTAAAGTGGTAGAGCTAGATCCACTATCTATAATTTGAGTAGGAAACCATTGATACAGAATAGGATGTCTACAGAAAGTAAAATAAAATAAAATGGCTAATGTACAATCGTCTGACGCCTATCGACAAATATTCTCACAAAGCTGCTATCACAAGGATG
>DATDNG010000455.1:0-2733 GCA_036518375.1 Nitrososphaeraceae archaeon
TATCCAAAGTCCTTTCTGCCTACTAGAATCACTTTTTTAGAAACTATGCAGATAAACAAAGTGGAAGTTAAAATGCATAAAGTAATTGAAAGAAAAACATTTTGTAAGATACTTGTACCGATCTATGAATCAAGAACTTCTATTACTCTATCAAATCATTGTTTATTACAATTGCAAGACACACAAAGAACATCCAAAAGCAATCAAACACATGTTAAGAAGCTAATCAAAAACAACAAAGCTTAACTTGAAAATGACATGATCAAATTGTGCCCCACTCTGAGTTAATTCCTTTCAAATAGCAAATATAAATAATATAACAGACAACACAAATGCACTATTCTTGCAAAGACTCTAGATAATTATTATATTCATAAATAACAAATAATTAGTACATGGATGCGCACATTACTTTTTTTAAAAAAAGTGTATTTGTGCTTTCTAAAAATCCCATCCTTTTCTTGTTACCTTCAGTTGGTGCAATATTATCCATCACAATCGAGATTATTTTTGCTACCGAACTTTACCACAGTAACGGCAATAAAGTTTTTCTTCCAGATAGCATACTTGTTGGCTTATTTTTTGCTGCATTTACGATTATTTATTTTCAATTAGGAATATCAAAGTCTATTATCAGCTTACGTGCAGCGCATAAGAATAACAATCATAGCACAGGTGTTTTAGAGCTTTTCATAATTTATTCAATATACTCCTTACTACTTGTTTTTATCGGGGGTTATGAGGGCCAAGTACGTGAAACTTATAGTATAAAGTCGGATCCTTTTTCGCTGTACGCGTCTAAGATTACAACTTACCACAACATTATCGGTATTGTTCCTTCCGGTATCGTCATAGTCTTGTCTTATACACTGGCTTCTTTCTTGTTTAGCGCATGGATGGTCCAGTACGCGGTGGTAAAAGACCAAGATATGCGATATGGGTTAGTAGAATCCTTCAGGAAATTAGCTTACAATAGCACATTCAAAGATACTAGGAAAAAAATGCTGTCATTATTTCTTGTTACACTAGTAACCTCAATTCTTGATTTCGTTCTTTCAAATATAGAGGTTACTCATATTTCAGATACTTTAGATTCGTACCTATACCAATTTGTGATTTTAAGTGTGGTAGATTCACTTTATACACCTTTCTTTCTAATATGCCTATTTTTAATTATACCATCAGGCTCGATCTCCTCATCTGCTAACTAAGTTTCCTCTCAGATTATCTTAAGAATGTTCCAGTGACTATTATGCTGAAAAAGATGTAGAGATGATGATAGAGCAATACATATAGATTCTGATAGTATCTTCCGCTCGTATTTCCAATCAACATCGAGGTTAAATGAGTGCCGCGCAATAGAAGATCGATATTTGATCTTTGTGTATTCCCCCGTTGTGTTTGGCCCTGCTGGAAGCTAAGTGGCTTGTTCTCCTTCTGGTATCGGAACAACATCCTCAGAGAGCGGCCGATAAGGTGGCTGTGTCCATTAGAATAAAGTCTAGTGGATTGGTCATCAAATGTACATTCAATAACGGTTTTAATATGGTACTTGAAGCAAGACCTTAGAATATAGTCAAGAAGACCATTAAGGCCCACTTTTTTCTTATCGGTATCCTTTTCTAAAACTCTTTAATTAACTATGCTATGTCACGAGACAAACTAACGTTACCATTTGAAGTTGCCTACTCGGAAAAGCCAAGCGAAAAGTCAAAAAATATGAAGAGACTCGCAGTAATTGTAAAGCCAGAAAACCTTGATGATATAATCTTATCACTTAAAGATATGGGCCTAGAAGCTACAATCTATGATGTAAAAGGGGCAGGAAAAGATAAAGAAAGAGTCACTTCAGGTAGAGGAAGTAGCACGTCTGAACTTGGATATACTACAAGAAAACTTGTGGCTACTGTAGTCAACTCTGAGAATGCCAATGAGGTTATAGAAAGAATGAGAGGATCTCTAGTAGACAATAAAGCAGTTGTCATGATTTCACCTGTAGATGATCTTGTAATGCTCTAAGATATAGAAAACATGACAGGAATTGAAAGAAAGATCGATTTCATAGTAATAATAATTAATCAATCCCTCCCTTTTTTATATCATTTGATATAATATATTAAATCATCAAGGTTGAAGACTCAAAGAATTTTTTTGGGAACACCAAGGTCATTTTAAAAAAGTATGGTGTAAACCATAGAATTATAACAATAGATAACAATACTAATAGTGACCGAAAAATTATACACACTATTGCTACTATGCTACTATTAGCATTAGCATTAAATATTTCCATAACTCCTGTGTATTTTTGCGTTTCAATAAAAATTAGATCGCAATATTAATCAAAATTATCTTCGCTAATGCAAATCAAGCTTCATCATTATGGTATAATCGAGTTCATGAAAATACGTCTCAATGCAGTTCTAATCCCCTACTGAACGTAGAATCTAAATCACATGTAGTTGAAGAGTTCTATATAGTAGTCTCCGATACAAGGATTGACTAGTTATTTTCTGTTATTTTGTCTTTGTCTTTCTTTTTATTAACTCTCTTCTAAAAAAGTTAGAAATGAAGAATGCAGCCAATAAGATGACTTAGTATGCCGGAAGGTATTATATCATTTCTTGGCGCTCATCCTAAGAACATCAACTTGTCCGCTATGCAACCAGTCCTTCAACTCTTCATGAGTTGGCTTTGCATCATGCTTGACAGCTAAATGAAGATGCAATAGAA
>DATDNG010000456.1:0-2483 GCA_036518375.1 Nitrososphaeraceae archaeon
TGATTTCTGCTCTCTTGTCGCTATTCCCTCTATTCTCTAAATCGATTTTAATTCCAATCATTTGGTTTTTCAAGGCATATTGCGGTTCCATCCTAGTCATCACAATCATAATAATAACTCAGTTATGATAGTTATTTAGAATATTATTATTGTAGGAATTATGGAAAGTTCTCTATTCTATAACAAAGCAACTAATATTTATCTACAATACTGTTCGATAGGGTTAATCCTTCCTTAACCAGCCTGTGCATTTTTGAGGACTATTGAGTATGATCTTTGAAGCATACCAGGATAACTTTAACCACACGAAGCAGGCAACAGACATTGCATTAGCAGTTTGGTTCCTGCCAATTACCTTTTCTTGTAGGTAAAGTATAGAAGACGTTGCCTGCCTATGAAAAGATAGTTAGGCGATACATCTAATTGTGCTTAATGCTAAGAAGTATTTGAGATATCTTGAATAATTATCGTAATAATGTATGCAACAAATGCAATCTAACCATTCATCCAAACTTCATAGGATATCATAAATGTGGTTATGCAAACTGTCCTATTTGTAAAAATGCAATCACAAATTCAGAATATTGGTATCATATAAGATCACATCCAGGACATGAGAATGATAGCCCTCCTCTACCAAGGGAAAGATCTGACAGAGGAGAATACAGAAGTTATAGTAGAGGCAGCAGTAATAGTAGTAGGAGCTTCGAGTATAGTTCTCTAGGTCGAAGACCATCAGCAGTACTAGAAATAGGTAAGGAATACGAAGTAGAAATTACCGAAATAAGTAGACAAGGAGACGGGATTGCAAGGGTGCAAGGATTTGTAGTATTTGTTAAGAATGGAAAAGCAGGACAGAAAGTCAGGGTTAAGATCGATCGAGTAGGAAACAGGTCTGCTACAGCAACAATTGTATCTTAGGTTATACTGGACATCAACTATGATTATTTAGGAAGAGGTAATTAAAAATAATCACTCATATCTCTGTGCTCATGTGATGCTCCTCTACCGGTTATACCTCCAGTGTATTCACCAGTAACCTCTATAACGTCTTGAGAATCAGATATTTCCTTTAGTGTCTCTAAAGTTAATCTCTGGTAGGTTACATAATGAGTACCTTTGTCATATATAGCTGGTACCATCTGAGTCTTGCTCATTATCATATTTCTCATTGTTTCTGAATCTGTTCCTGGCTTTGTAAATATTTCAACCATGTAAAATGGTGCAACTTTTGGATTTTGTTGCTCCCGTACAAGTAGGTCATGAATGAGGACTGGATCTGCTTTTGGAAGATATGTTTCAAATAGAGTTTGCAATCCTCTATACACTGCTTTTATCTCCTGCAGGATATCTATTGTTTTTTCATACTGTGTCTGTTCTTGTTCTTTCTCTGCTCGTCGTTGATGTAATAATGTTAATGCTAATGATGTTGATGATGTAGACTTTGAATAATTGTAATTCCGTACATATGTACGATTGTTATGCTCATGCGATGCACCCCATCCTCCAATACCACCTGTATATTCACCAGTAACTTCCAAAACATCTCTGTCATTAGATATCTCTTTTAGCATTTCTAATGTCAATCGGTGGTTAGCTGCATAGTGGGTACCATTATCATATACTGCAGGAATCACTCCAGTCTTTTCGAATATGAGATTTCTTTTTGTTTCTGAGTCTGTTCCTGGCTTTGTAAATGCTTCGACCATGTAAAATGGCGCAACTTTTGGATTTTGTTCCTGACGCATTAACAAATCATCAATAAGACCTGGATCTGCTTTTGGAAGGTGTGTATTGTATAAAGTCTGTAGCCCTCTATACACTGTTTTTATTTCTTTTATTTCCGTTGTCATATATATAACAACACTTTGTTACTGAATGATTTAGGTGTAGTGTAAGTCGGGCTGCGTTTTAAAGTAGTTTTTCTTACCATTTGTCCGATTCTATACCTTGGACTACACAAGACAGACGGTGATCAGCGGCTGTGTATATTTTTTGTATCTTACTTCAAATAATTAAATTTTATTTAACATGCTGAGATATATACTAAGATAGGAAAATCATAGACATCGACAATGCAGTAAAATTGCCCTACGCAACTTTAACCACAGGAATCAATTTCTTGATGTTGGTTATGATCCTTCAATCTCTGAACATACCCTTCTAACTCTTGAACTCCAAAGTGTAAATATGCTATAGATATCTCATTTCTCTTGTTATAGATATCTCTATTTAGGTTGCAATCTGATTATTTGTGTTCTGTAGTTCCAAGGGAAATGTAACTGGAAAGGGTAACTTCCAGTACCTTTTGATGCTAAGATCAGAGACAAACAAATAACCAATGTATCACCACATTAGCTAAAGCCCTTCAGCCATGGATGTTGGTTGTAATGATAATATTAACAATGCTGACGGTAAACCAACAACAACAGCAACAAAATACGCATTAATGACTAACGATTATGCTGCTACTATTAGTGCTA
>DATDNG010000457.1:0-2654 GCA_036518375.1 Nitrososphaeraceae archaeon
TTTATTGTTTGATATTTTCTATGGCAGAAGGAAAAGATAAATAACAAAAACAGCCAAACCCTTCGACATGCCGGGCAGAATCCCACAGAATATCACTCCACATGCTAGAAAGGCCTTCTTAAGAACATCGCCAGAAACAGAATGTTCCTCTAAAAATTTACTCGGTAGTCCAACATAGTAAAAGCTGAAGCTGGTTTTACCTGCAGATTCATCTGAAAATTCAACCATGTTCCACCGAGTCCAAAGACTTTTCTATAACGATGTTTTACTCGTAGTCCATAGCTTGAGGATGGTATAGTCTGCTAGACGTTCTTAGATTTTTACGTACTATACGTTGAAACCAAATGCTGCTATTTCACCTACTTCTGATGCTATACTACGTACCTCTTCTGCCCATGCTACTTTGTCTATTCCTTCAATTGTTTTTATATTCTCTATTAAGCTAAATAGCTCATCAGTATTTTTGAATATACAAATACATAAAATATTAAAGTCATTACCCGCAACCTCTGATACAGAGATAATACCACTAATACCTACTAATTTCTGTGCTACTTCATAAGACTTGTCACCTTTAAATGAAATCTGAAGATATCCTTTCCTTAGTCCTAATTTCTTGTAGTTTAGCTCGTTCTTTCTGCTGATATACTGATTTTCAAATATCTTTTTTATTCTTCGCTGTGTTGTACTTAGGGGTGTTTTTACCTCAGTAGCTATCTTTTTATTCTCATATCCCTTTATGAGAAGTTCAAGCAGTTTTTGATCTAGATTGTCAATTATATAGGTATCAGGATCAAGTTGAAATGCACTGTCATCGTTGTTATAATTATCATAAATCTTGTGCCTTTTATGAGTTTTATTATTTGTCATTTATCATGGCTGCCTTTAATGATGCGCCGAACCTAATAAGTGCTTGCATAACTTGTAAGGGTTATTGTGGTACCGCATCACATAAATCATAGTATAATAATTTGACAACTTATACAAGGTTAAATCCTACTCCTTTCCAGAATCTGCGAGCAAAGATTACTCCATCATATATTTCCAATAGATCATTCATCCATTTTCCATAAAGTCCTGTAGAGTCAGAAATTGTTGACAATATATCATTTATAGGATACGTGCACACTACTGTTTTTCGAAAATGTTTAAGATTCTTGAAACGATAATCATGTTCCCATTGTAGGTTTGACTTAATTTGTTGTTCACTGGTAATCTTGTAGACACATCGCAGTACAATTCTATCTGCTTCTCTCATTGTAGGGGAATCATTTAGTATCATCTCGATTGGTTGTTGTGGTGCTTTTCTTTTTCCTTCAATTTGAGAATCAGCTGGATAATGGTGATAATCAGTTAAGCTTGGCACTTGATAAATATGTAATTGGTGATCCTGCGTGTATTTGTTAACACCAATTCCGGCATCAGCCATTTCTCTTTTTACTGCTTCTACATCTTCTTCTGAAAGATAGCTGCAATCTTTTTTATGTACAAGACCACTTTTGATAAATTGAAATGAAATCACCTTGGCATATTCTAACTCTTCATAAAACAATACTATGTGTTTGCCCTCGTCAATTTGATGCACAAAGTTTAGAGGCTGTTCAAATAAAACAGAATCTCTTATACCCATTATTGTTATCTCTCGTTTGAAGTACTTCCTATCAAAGTAAACCCTGCTTCTTTTTTAATTTCTTCAAATATAGAATTTATTAGTGAATTAACATCATCTTTACTCAGCAGTTTTTTTAATGTCTCTTCAAAAATGATAGGCCTGTATATAATATCGTCCTGATTTAATTTATAAGCAGCCCTCATTGTTTGAAATAATAGAACAGATGAACCTTCGCCAAGATTATTATCTATGCCTTTACTTACTACATCAATAATTCTATGTGGATCCCATTCTTTGTATTTCCATTGTTTATCGATAGTACATTTGTGGTGAGTTAGAAGGGATATTGTATATGCCAATGATAACTTGTTCAGCCATTTTGTCCTGTACCAACATAGTAGGCCGATATCTTTGGGTAGCGCTTTATCTATTATTTCTTCAAAGTCTAGAAAAACATCATATTTGCCATGACTAAAAAACGGGTCAGGTGCATTAAGTATCATAGCTCCTTTTGTCATATGCTGTGCTTTTTGTTTCATCCGTGAAACGTTGGAGAGCAAAAAGTCTACTATGTATGTACCACTAGTATTCTCCTTGTATATGGTATCTGAATCAATTACAGTCAGCAGTCCTTTAGAAATATTATTTTGAACCTCACCTATATTATCAGTATGAACATTTTGTATATTTTCTACTATTTTCGATTTATCTGTTTCATGCGGTAATGCTTCAGCCGTATATAATATGCTGTATCCATTTTGCAAACATTTATTGGATATTTCATAAAGTGGTTTGTATATGGAAGTGTCAACCGCAGTTTCTATTTCCTGGTTCTCATTATCATCATTATTGCTTCTTTTTGAATTTATGTGGTAAGGAAATCCTATAATATGAGTATATAAACTTGGTTTAATGTTCACACTAGAATATATATCTACAACGAGTATAATATACATTCTCATAAAAATTATTAAATTTACTGATAATGTCTTATGATGTGATAAAAATTCTAATTATGTTTGACTAAATTATCATATAAAAC
>DATDNG010000458.1:0-2356 GCA_036518375.1 Nitrososphaeraceae archaeon
ACAAATTAAGACAGATTCTGCTTCGTAAATTTGTGAGTGGGTCGTAATTACAAAGGGTCTTTGCTTAAAGTCTACTCTGACAACTTCATCATCAATTACCATCGAACCAAACCTTTCTGCTTGTTGCCGCATGTTCATCATAAGTTCAGGGCCAAAAATTCCATTTGGGAAGCCTGGATAGTTTTCTACCTCGCTTGTTGTCATTAATTGACCTCCAGGAAGCGTGCCTGAAATTATGAGTGTCTTGAGTTTGGCACGTGAAGTATAAATGCCGGCGGTATATCCTGCGGGACCTGATCCAATAATAATTACGTCGTAAAGTACTGGTATATTTGTTGGAGTTGACGAGTCGTCGCTGCCGGATTCATCTCCATAATCGTCGTCATTAACGGTGATGTTATTGGACATGTAATGATTACAATGTAAGTGATACCACCATTTAATAATTTGTTCGGAAGCTGGTTTTAAGAGATTGGCATACATTATATTCAATGTAAGCTGAATCAATATGTAGATAATTAGTTAAAAGTTGATGAAAAGCGCTTTTTTTACAATAACTATTATAGAATTTGCAATCTATCTTTGACGTACATGCCTTCTGCCTTTGCTATTGACCTTTGTATAAGTACTTTAATGGAGAATTATTCTATTCATAAAGAACTAATTATTATTTAGTCTAGCTCTCATATAATATTGATAAAATCAATATTCTTATAATAATATTCAGCATCAAATTCTTAAATTCATATAAATATGAATACCATATCATAGCTATGAACCACATAACTATGATAGTAGCATTTGCTTTCGGACTCTTTTTGGCTGCATCTTTAGCTAGTAATACACTAGTATATGCACAGCAGGTGTCACCATCTTCATCGTCAACTTCACCGTCACCATTACATCCACAAGGACCTTCTGTAAAGTTACATGCTGTAAAAATAACGTCACCTGCAAAAGGCCAGCAAGTACCAATAGGTAAAAATCTTACAATCTTAGGCACTTCCATAGACAATGCATCTGCATCTAACTGTCAAGTACTTGTAGGTCTCAATGAAATAAGGCCATATCCATCAGCTACTGGAACTGGACCTGGCGGGGCAGCAGATTATTCAACATGGAGCCATGTCCTTAGCTCTAAATATGCTACACTAAAAGCAGGACCGGATAATAAAATTACAGCCAGATACAAATGTAGCGGTACTAGTATTAATAATAATCCTAACTTGGGATTCGTTAGTAGTGTAAATGTTACAGGGGTAGCAAATAATCTTTATGCAACACAAATAGCATCAGCACCCCATACAGGAGTCATAGCTTCCCCTCATACACCAGTTGTATCTACTCCTCATACTCCTAGTCCATCGCCAACATCTACTGCTGTAAAACAAACCGGTAATTCGGACAGACCAAGCCCTCCTGGTACTCATAACACTCCTGCTGTCACTTATGAGCGAGAGCCTGTAGCTGGATCTAATGGCTCAGCAATGATAGCTGGGATAAATATTCCTAATACGCTTGGAATTAATGCTGCCGCTACTTACGAGCAAGTACCTGTAGCAAGCAACACTACAGCAACTTCCTCTCTACTTGATGGCAAGTTAATAAATATTGGCAGTAGTGAAATAAGCGGGCAAGCCAGCAACGGGTATGATAGATCTAGCAGTAGTACAGCGGAATCAACATCATCTTCTTCCCACCACACCAGCACTGTCAGCCATGAGGATAATACCGGTCCTCATAAAACCCACACAATTAGCACCAGCACTGTCAGCCATGAGGATAACAGCGCAGGCAGGACTCTGCATGATAAAATAAATGGACTTAAAAATAGCATAATGGATAAGGTTAAAAAAGAGCTAGAGAGTAACGGTATCAGCGTTCCTCTTTTTTGAGGTCCATATAATTTCTTTGCCTGAGAATAAATAGAGAATAGATCAACTATACATTTTGTTTTGAACTTGCCTAGAGCGCTGAAAAGCCAAAATGGTGCATATGCAAAAGGAACGGTTGACAGTTTTTAAGATAATTTTTTCTTTCGGCTGGATGTTTGAAACTGGCCGGCGCACAAGTTCCTCTTTTAAGGTGTCAAAATATTCCGGACCTCAGTTAGCTGCAAAAATAAAGAAAGACTTCAGAGATAAAACAATTGCAATTCATCTATTAATCAGTGTATAACTTCTATAGCTTCCTTTCCACTATAAAATGCATGCAGACCGATTGTAACGAATAAACCTCCAACTGAGATTGTCTGTTCTTTCTTATTATTGATATCTTTGACAATAACATCTGCTATTTTCTTTCCACCTTTGATATCAGCTACCACGCTGTTCCACATGAATTTGATCTTTGGATT
>DATDNG010000459.1:0-11240 GCA_036518375.1 Nitrososphaeraceae archaeon
CATAATTAAAAGGACATCGATTTTTTGGCTAAATACAATAGCAATAATTATTATTATTTGATTATATTATGATGCACATATAGGCTTACAGTCTTATCTAGGCTTTACATATTTGGACTAGTGAATATATGGAAATATCTATTATGTAGATATCACCCTTAATTTAAGAACCAATTACTTTGAAGCCGCAACTTTATCCATGATGTTTGCTATACACTTTGTCATCTTATTTAGAAGATCAATTCTTGAGAATTCATTTGGTGAATGAATCCTTGCAAATATATAAGTACTGCCTATTGAAATGCAAGGTGCATTAAGCACCCTAACGAATGGATGCATTGGCCCTGTGCCAGCGGAAGACAGACTAATTATAGATCTACCGAAAATTTCATTAGCAGATTCTTTAACCTGCTTTACAAACGGATCATTGACCGGTGTTCTGGCTGCTGCTTCACCATGTATGAGCTTTACTTCTATATCATGGTCACTAAATCCGTTCTCCCTTAGATGAATTTTTATTCGTTCGAATTGTTTTTCAGGGACCATGTTGGGAACCAGCCTGAAATCTAGTTTAGCAGTAGCAACAGCAGGAAGGATCGTTTTTGCGCCCTCATTAGTATAACCTGATGCCAGACCTGCAATATTGCATGTGGGCAATCCAACATATGCTTTGGTAGCTTCCGCTCCTGTTACATCATTTAGAAATTTATTTATGCCATATTCTTTTTTAAATCCCTGCTCGTCAAATGGTTCATTAGATATGATGTCTAGCTCTTCAGGAGTAAAAGCTATTACGTCCTTGTACCAGTCTTTGATTAATATTTTTCCCTTTTTGTCTCTCATGGTGTTCAAGGCTCGTACAAGGCGCCACGCAGGGTTTTCGATCAATACTGCGAGACTAGAATGGGCATCCCTTGTTGGACCTCTAGCAGTCAATTCCACATAAAGCAGGCCTTTCATGCCAAGGCTGATAATAGGCCTATCATTGGCATCAATATAACCAAATTCCCATATTACCACGTCGCAATCTAGCTTTTGTCTGTATTTCGCAAGGTAATCCTCAATATGTATACTCCCAATTTCCTCCTCTCCTTCTATAATAAATTTAACATTACATGGAACATCACTAGTGTTCTTCAGATAATATTCTACTGCCTTGATTCTAGTAATCATTTCTCCTTTGTCATCTGTAGATCCACGTCCAAAGACATAGTTGCCTTCAACTTTGCCGCTGAATGGATCTGCTTCCCATAAATCCACAGGATCTTCTGGTTGAACATCGTAATGATTATAAAACAAAATGGTCGGTCCGTTGGGGTTTGATTTGGATCTGACTTCACCGAAAACTACCGGCGGAGGAATGTTTTTTTTATCATCACTTACTGAATGATCATTGTAAAGATACAATATTTCAGTTTTAATCCCCGCTCTACGCATAATATCAGAAAGAATTTTTGCACACTCAACAAGTCCCTCTCTTTTTGCAGAAACACTAGGGCATTGTATCAAAGTTTGAAGGTCAGAGACAAGATTTTCCATTTCAGTATCTATGGTCTTATTAATAATTTTATTCAACATCGTCATATTTTTTTATATTAAAGTTAAAGGTTACTATCCTGCTATAGCGCGATCTCATCATTCTTCAAACCGTCCAGTCATTATTGCAAAAATACATGATCCAGAAAATCGTATTTGAGAGTAAGCTAAGCATTCCCATAGAAAAACAGAATGCATTTATATCTTCCTCTCATAACTTTATTTCCCAATGTCCTCCTATGCTACTGATTCAAAGAGGATTTTCCTTGCTCCACGATCTATTGCAGTTATAGGAGCATCTGAAAAACCCGGTGTTGGCAGAGCAATTTTCTCTAATATCATAAACGGTTATAAAGGAAAAATATATCCAATCACTCCTTCTAATCCCACTGTTTTCGGAATTGATGCATACAAGAGTGTTCTTGAAGTTCCTGATGATATCGATCTCGCGGTGGTTGCAACTCCAAATAGGACCATACCTAGTGTGATGGAAGAAATTGGTAGGAAAAAAATTAAAGGCACGATTATTGTTTCAGCTGGATTTAAGGAAGTCGATGAGTATGGTGCCAAGCTAGAAGAAGAAGTTGGAGCCATCGGCAGAAAAAATGGTACGAGGATAATAGGTCCGAATTGTCTTGGGATTATGAGTTTATCTGAACGCAACATGATGAATGCAACCTTTCTAAAAATTACACCAAAACATGGTAACATTGCATTGATATCTCAAAGCGGTGCAATTTGTGCAGCTACAGTAGAGGATGCTATGGCTCAAGGCATAGGATTTTCAAAAGTAATTAGTATGGGTAACAAAGTTGATATGGATGAAAATGATGTTCTTGAATTGTTAGCCGAAGATCAAGAGACAAAAGTTATTGTCATGTATCTTGAAGACATTCATGATGGCAGACGGTTTATGGAAATTGCTAGAAGAATTACAAGGGAAAATAAGAAACCAATTATAGTGCAGAAAGCAGGTAGAACACCCGAGGGAGCTAAGGCAGCGATGTCTCATACTGGAGCACTAATGGGTGCAGATGAAATTTATGATGCATTGTTTACTCAATGTGGTGTAATCAGAGTAGATACAATGCAAGAGCTATTCGATCTTTCCACTGCCTTTTCAAAACAACCTATACCGCCAATTGATAGCGGAGTTGTAATAGTATCAAATGCTGGAGGACCAGCTATTATTTCAACTGATGCCTGTTCAAAATTTGGATTAAGAATGGCTGATGTATCCGCATCAAGAGAAGTAATAACCAAAATAATACCGCCCCATGGCTCGGCTAGAAATCCTATAGATATAGTGGGTGATGCTGACTTTAACCGATTTGAAAAAGTGCTTGTAGAGATATTATCAAACCCTAATGTCGGGTCAGTAGTAACAATGTGTACCCCTTCTGCTACACTCGATTACAATGAGCTGGCAAGAACCATAGTCAAGTCATCTAAAGATACTGGCAAAACTATGCTTGCTGCGTTAATGGGGCTTGCTGAAGGTACTCAAAACAAAGAGATTCTCTCAAACGGAGGGATACCACACTTTATGTATGCAGAACCTGCAATACAAATTCTGCACTCAATGTATCGCTTCAGTGGGTGGTTATCAAATACTTTAGCAGAACCAAAAAGATTTAACGTAGATAGAGAAAGGGTAAAAACAATTTTTGATAAAGTCAGAGAACAAGGTAGACCGAATTTATTAGAAGAAGAAGGTTACGAGGTTCTTAGTGCGTATGGCTTCCCTACTCCAAAAAGCATACTGGTAACAACTGAAGAAGAGTGCACAAAGGCTGCAGAGCAACTAGGTTTTCCAGTTGTTATGAAGATTGCATCACCAGATATTATACACAAGTCAGATGCAGGAGGAGTTAAAGTTGGAATGAAAAGCAATGACGAAGTCAGGACAGCATTTAAAACGATAATCAATAGTGCCAAAGAGTATAATGCTAATGCAGAGATAAAAGGAGTCCTTGTACAAGAAATGGTAAAATCTGCTAAGGAAATAATTCTAGGTGCAAAACAAGATCCATTATTTGGGCCTCTCATAATGTTCGGCCTTGGCGGCATATACGTTGAAATCCTCAAAGATGTAGTTTTCAGATTAGCCCCCATTGATCAGAATGAGGCAGCAACCATGGTTGAATCAATAAAGGCCATTAGATTGTTGAAGGGTGTGAGAGGAGAAAAGCCATCAGATTTGAAAGCAGTTGTAGACAGCCTCCAGCGGCTTTCACAGTTAGTTGTTGATTTTCCAGAAATTAAAGAATTTGATATGAACCCACTGCTGGTGCTAGAAGATGGCAGAGGGGCTCGTGCAGTAGATGTTAGAATAAGTTTGAGCACTAGCTAATTCTAAGCCTATATTAATTTCTTTCCGCATTCTTCACAGAAAGATGCATTTTCCTGATTTTGGTAGCCACATGAAGGACAATTTACTGAACCTTTAGTTGAAAAAGAGGCATTATCTGATGTTCCTATCTTTGTTACCCTCTCAGAAAGAAGAACTATATCTCCAATCTTGGAGATGTTATTCCATAAGACTTCATCTTCGATACTATTATTATTACCAACGTTATTACCAGACTCCCTTTCGATCTTGATGCTGATTTGTACTATTCCCTCAGAAGACCGTAATCCAATTTCCTTGACTCTACCAACCAATATTGCTTCACTATTGTAGGCAGGCATTCCAATAAGTGACTGTATCGGAACGAAACCAACCTTGCCTCTCAATGTAGTGGCTTTAGTAATGGAAGGGGTCGGGGAGACAGTAGCGGCATTAATCGAACTGGTGGAAGGGGTATTACCAGGTTGATGTGAATTAGCGACTGAAGACGCTTCATCCTTATGAACTGCTGCTGGTGACTCATCCTTTGGTGCTGAAATTTTAGAATCAGGCAAAGATGGGGCACCAAATTTGCGATACTGTGCCAATATGTTATCGCATGTTCTACACTTATATTCACCTTTTTCAGCTAATGTAACTCCTTCTCCTAACTCTTCATTTGGATTTTCATAATTAATTGCCGGTGAACCTTCGTATTCTCTTTCACATTTATTGCAAAAATATTTTGAAAATCGATCCTGCTCTAATCTACCCACTCCTGCAATAAATAGCTCCGGTCCGCCTAGATTACCTCTTTTCTGTTCCTCCTCTGTCACCTTGGCATAAACATAGCCACCAGAGCCACGCAACTTCTTCTCCCGCAAATTATCATCATTCATATGACTTACGTATTAGTTGCCTTACAGAAGTTATTTAAAATATTCTCTTGCCATAAATCATAATTCCTAATCGTCCTCTTTAGTCAATTTGGGAGATAAACAATCAACATACAAAGATGAATATTTTATAAAAAATCTTCCGTATACCTTATATGCGCGTAATTTACATGGTAAACAAACAAAAGAACTACGGTGGATAAGTAAAGTATCTAAAGAATACCACTCCTTACACACGTGCCTTTTGTATACATATAATGTGATAAGATAAATTGAAAACGACATTTCAACAATTAGGACTTGGTGCCGAAATCCTTAAAGCACTCGAAGAAATTGGGTTTGACGATCCTTTTCCTATTCAAGAGGCAGCCATACCGTTTATTTTGAAAGGAATAGATGTGATAGGTCAAGCACACACAGGGACTGGAAAGACAGCGGCCTTTTCACTTCCTATACTAACTAGGATTGAGCACAAAGGTCCAGTACAAGCACTAATACTTGTTCCAACAAGAGAACTGGCAGTTCAGGTAACAAGTGAAATCAATAGACTGGCAAAATATATTGGGATCAGAACGGTTTCTGTCTATGGAGGGCAGAATATTAACATCCAGCATGATCAGCTAAAAAGAGGAGCGCAAATAATAGTTGCAACTCCTGGTCGATTGATTGATCATATTAAACATGGTTCAATCCAGCTGGAAAATGTAAAACACGTGGTACTTGATGAAGCAGACAGAATGCTCGATATGGGTTTTATTGATGATATAAAGTTCATATTGTTTTATGTAAACGAAGACAGACAGACCTGCCTATTCTCCGCGACTATGCCCCCAGAAATAATGAGATTAGCTCAGGAATATATGAAGGACCCGGAGGATATTAGACTGAACAAAGAAGAACTGGGTCTTGACACTATAGATCAATGTTATTTGATTGTCCATGAGCGTGAGAAGTTCAAACACTTATGTTATTTTATCAATAGCAGAGAAAAGAAGCAGACAATCGTTTTCTCAGCGACCAAACAAAGAACGCAAAGACTTGCTGGAGAACTGAGGCAGGAAGGATTTAAAGCAATCACTATTCATGGAGACCTATCTCAGAAACAGAGAGACAACGCTATGTATAGATTCAAAAGAGGAAGTGAGGATATACTTGTAGCTACTGACATTGCAGCGCGGGGAATTGATGTTCCAGCAGTGGGTCATGTAATCAACTATGATATTCCTGAAGACCCATTGATTTATTTCCATAGAATTGGAAGGACTGCTAGAGCTGGAGGAAGTGGAAAAGCCGTATCACTGGTTTCGCACGACCGAATTGAAGATTTTGCGAGAATTCTAAGGCAGACAGAACAACCTATTCGTAAGCTTAATGAAGAAATGGGAGTAGTAGAAGTGCATACGAATAATAGGCATCGCTTTACTACAGGACATCAGCGCAGGCGCAGTTTTAGTGACAATAATAACGTATACAGACAAGGGTACAGAGGAACTACATATTCCTATACTTGGAGAAGAAGACGTTATAATTATGGTCAAAATCAAGACAATAGTAATAGTAATTGGGGAAATCAGTATCATCGCTAATCAAGTTAGAACAGGATAGACGGAAAATAAGGACAAGCGTAGAATGAAATTACATGAAATTACACCAACTACCATAGAAATCATTTTCATTGCTTATAGTGAGCCAATAATCAAGCATACCATCATACAAAGGATAACTTTGCAGAATATCTCTAGTAATATATAAAGAAATCATCTAAAAATTGAGGTATTTTATAAAATAATACTTATTATATATGCATGGGTTGGACGTGACTTCCATCATGTACAAGCTAACCAAATAATAACCATCATGGATATAAAGAAAAGATAAAAAAGTCCAAGTCTATGATTTTTGAATTCCGATACCTAGAACAACATTTATTTCTCATAATTAGTTTGCCACGCCGGTCATATTGGTGGTAGTAGGAACATAACATTGTAAATATTCTACGATCGGTTCCTTTTAGATATATAGAGATATAACAAAACTATATATCTAAAAATATCGATCTAATCAATTAGATGCATTCAGCAGAATATGAAGATTCTTTTGTTAAAATTGCTGGCTTAATAGGAGGCGAGGAATATCTCAAGGTTGCCCGTGCTCTTTTGAATTCTGAAGATGCAACAGATGAAGAAATTGCAAGTGCAACTGGTATGAGAATTAATATCATAAGAAAAGTACTTTATGATATGTTTGGAAAGGCTCTAATTACTGGTATAAGGGTAAAAGACGAGAAGAAAGGCTGGTTTGTATACAGATGGCGAGCAAAACAAGATCAGGTAGACAATTTTATTGACAATCAAAAGAAAAAGATTCTTGATAGATTACAGAAGCGATTGGAATATGAAGACTCTTCAGAGTTTTATCACTGCGGGAACAAGGATTGTCCTCGTGTAAAATTTGACACTGCAGTAGAAGTATTCTTCAAATGCCCTATCTGCAAAGGATCGCTTAACATGGTGGGTAACGATAAAGTAAAGGATGCTCTTCGCTACAAGATAGAGCAAATAAAAGCAGATATATCTTCTGGGAGATAATAATCATTTTCGTGATAATTAATGCCATCCATTAGTTTTACATAATTATAGCAGTTTTCAAAATATATCTAAATATAGGACATTTGCTGAGCATTTATAATTTGAATTATATTCATTAACCGCTCAAGTTAATTATACACTTGCAAGAAATGCGTACCCTTGTCTGTAATTACATACAGTCTGCAACAAAATATCCAAAGAAATGAAAGTACCTAGAAAAATGACATTAGACAATCTGTGTAGTTTTTATATGCTATCAATTATAATAACGATTTGTAGGGTGTATGCATTACTCAACTATCGAAAAGGAAGAAATAAGGACAAGGAAGCTTTTTCTTGCGATTTTTTACTTTTGTGCAGTATGCATGGCAGCAATCACATTCTATGCCCTCTATGTTAGCATAGGAGAATATCTATCTACAGGAAGAGTAGTCATTGGCGAAGTACTAGTAAACACTGATTTTCCCATCCATGGACTTGCGAAACTTGTGACATACCTGATGATTGTGACGATAGTAGGATGGTATTGTGTAACTAAGTTAGGTCGAGACAAAGTAAAAGATATCCCTAAATCGGTCAAATCGATCCTGCAACTAATTGTCCTAGCTATAGCTGTAGTAGCACTTTACGAGTTTATCTACAATGCTCTCATATGGAACTCCCTTATTACAGCTGATGTAATGAAAGGGATAATCAAGCTGGACAAGATCAACGTACCTTATCCTAATCCTAATACACCATGGAATCTTGTATTTGCAACAAAAATGTCTTTAGCGGCATTTCTTATTTCTGCACATGGATTTTATATAATATCAAGGCCCAAAAGGGAACAAGTGGACTGAAATTATCGTAAGTAATAATGAGATCTGGGTTTTAGTAGGTACCATATGGGATAGACCCATGCTCTATTATAAGGAGGAAAATACACAATTATCGAAGTTGTTATATCATGGATTTATATCCGAGTCATATTTCTATCTATGGATGTAAAGGCGTTTGTATGAATATTATCCTGCGTCAAGACAATCGTTTTTCTCCCATCCAACATCTATGCATGGGTCCAAGATAATGACTTTTATAGTGTAAAGCATTTGACTAGGCTTGAGATGGAGAGACCAGAATGGGATACTTATTTTATGCTTCAGGCAGAGATAGCAAAGCTCCGTTCAAACTGTCTTACAAGGCATATTGGTGCGGTAATTGTGAAGCACAATAGACAAATAGCAACAGGATATAATGGTACTCCTTCTGGTATTAAAAATTGTTTTGAAGGCGGATGTCCTAGATGCTTAGCCAGAGATAGAGGAGAGATCATGTCTGGTGAAAGTTTGGACAGATGCTTGTGCACTCATGCAGAGGCAAATGCAATAATGCAATGCGCATTATTTGGAAATGCAGGAAGCACAAGGGACGCTACATTATACTCTACATTTGCTCCCTGTATAGAATGCAGTAAGATGTCAATTAGTGTAGGATTTCGACGCATAGTTGTGCTTGCTGATTATCCAGAGGATGGAACACAATTAATCAACGCCACAAACATCGAACTTGTAAAGCTAGATCCTAGCCTCTTAAGACCATGGACAAGTCTCATTATTCAAAGCACTGAGACAAAGTAAAAAGGCAGGGTAGGCTTCCTTTATCACCATCTTAAACTATGTTTTCTAGACCTACTATATTGTCATCATAGTTTCATATGTAGGTGCTTTTTACCAAGCAGCATAAACAACGCTACTTGATTATTCACACAGATACGAACCGATATATCTCTTCCCCTCAGCTCAGTTTGCTAGTTTTGGAGCTGTCCATTTATATTGATATATTATTACTATTCCATTTCCAGACTGATTGCCTTGGAGATGTATCTGTTATCTCTTGCCAGCAGTTTACGCAGTAGTTGCCGCAGTCATTCCATATCTCTACCTCTGCATTTTTACACTTGCTGCAAATACAGATTGACTTTAACTTTGAGTCTGATTTGAAGTTTTCCATTATTATCTTATACTTATTATCTCAGTGGAATTTTCGCTATTTATATCGGCCCACTATCTTCTTAAGATGAATCTACTGTAACCTTATTGCAGGTAGATAAGGGTAACATGTTTACCAATATAATATCCAAGAAGACCTTTCTATGTATTTCTTTTTGTTAGTGGCAGCAAGATACATGTGAGAGCGCCCGTCAAGAAAGCAGATCCTAATCCCGATATTGATATCATTACTTATATGTATATAAGAAGATTTACGACAAGAAGACTATAGAAGAATGAATAACAAAGATGATGATAGTTACAGTATCAAGACCGATATTGAAGAAATAAAGAGAATTGAAAAAGAACTTGAAACCATGTTAAACCAGGGCAACATCGATTCACATATACGCAATAGAATAAAGAACGACCTGAACAATGTGAAACTAAAGAGAATTGAGAAGGAAATGCAAGCGTTTGGTATTATGATCCCGCCAACTGCAGCAACCGCAGCAGAAATAGGTGAAGAATAAATAGAAATGACCCAGAAGCGGGCCGCTATATCTTTATGATTCGATCAGTTTTTGCATTAAAAAAGGAATTTAGTCGTCATAGTCATCATAGTCTATAACCTTCTTATCACCTTGCATCCAAAATATGAATGATCGCCGAGGCACTTGTCACACAATCTGAATTAGAACATAGTAGTAATAGTGTTGGCATTTTTCTCCGGTATCCCTTATAGAGAATCCTAATGCTCAACAATCTTTCCATTGCTATCTATCAAAATATCAACGAAAAGTTAGTTTACAAGTTAGATGAGAAAAAAGAAGATTAGGTGCATTGGAAGGTTAAGGAAACCAAATAATAAGAAAGAAACCCCCTTGCTCATCCATGCCTATGCAAGTCTATCTAAAGCATCATGTTACAAAACATATACTCATACTACATTTCCTTGGTAGGACTAGTAGTCTGGCCTTCAAACCCTTCTGGGTGTACTATATGTCTTCTTGCCATGAAGAATAGCAGAATGCCAAAAATCGCCAGCACTATGGCAAGGCCTTCTGCTCCGCCATTTGGAACAGCTACAAAATACGCCAGCGAAAATACGATGCATGTTAATCCCTGTAAAGTATATTTGATAGATTCACGCATTTTGCTTATCTTAGCAAGAAATCCGATGCCAAAGATCAAAACACTTGGATAGATAGTGAACAATAAGTATTGATCAATATCTATTCCATTATGAGTCAATAATATAGGATTATAGAAAGTATTACTAATATGTTTCCAGGTCTTTACTGTTAGCCCATAAAAACAGAAGACAAAATTCCTACGTGATTACCATCTGTGCTATTATGATGAAGCAGTGTAGCTTTTAATAAAACCCCTGTTTGGTGCCTAACTAATAAATGATTTTCATTAGCCACATTTGCATTAGTAGAGTGACTAATAGATAAACAATGTCTCTCATATGTTGTTAATATACGCTCTTCTTTCTTCTGAGCCTTGCTATTCTCATAATATGGTGTTCTTCTTATCTACGTCATTATACCCACGGGTAATGGTAGACGCAGAGAGGACTTGCAACCGTACTACTTTATCGTCTTGAGTACCTCCTTACGGGTTACCTCATCTTTGAACAGCCAGCATTTTTGCTATGATACTCTAATGATAATTTGAAGCCAACTTGAGAGTTGCAGGCATATTATTTATTGGAGGAAAGGTCTCAGTTCATTATTATGATGCAACATCAACCTCTACTGCTTCGCCTTTTTCTATAAATGATCGCGCATTTTCATATGGAAGCACAGCGACATCTTCCTTCATAAAGGGCCCGTACTTTGTCATATCTACACCTATAAATCGTTCCATTGGTCTGATAAATCTCACGACGATCCGTTTTGAGCGAATTTTTGCT
>DATDNG010000460.1:0-3635 GCA_036518375.1 Nitrososphaeraceae archaeon
AGACTTTGTGTAAATCAAATTGACTCAATCTCAAGTGCTAAGCATTGTGGAGAGCTACCTTTCAATGACCCTTGAGTTTTCCCTCCTGTCTTTGAAGACTCAAGTGTAATAAGTGAGTCCTGCATTGCAGCTATAATTGTAGTCATCGTCATTAGTAGTTGTAAGAAGGACTATATTGTTATTAATTGGATCGAGTATCTTTTTGTTTTTTAAGAGTCGTTAATGCATTCTACTTTTATTTGCATCTGTTGAAGAATGTATTCAAAAGATAAATGCTTTCCGTGAAGCAGCCCATCCAGCTTCTTTTTATTGGATATTCATAAACATTGGATTGAGAGGAAGAATCAGATCTTTAATACAAGATCGCTTCATTCTTTTTCATCGTTGGCGCAACCATTGCCCTTACCGTATAGTCAAGAAATCATCTATTCATTTTGAATTTCATGTTGTTGTTGATGACTCGTTATGACATAATCATCTGCTTGCAGCTGATTACTGTATATGCAAGTATTTGTGAAGAATATCCGTGTGTTCAATATTATTAGGTTCGTGGCTATGACCGACTTATGCTGTTTGGGGTTGCAATATACCTTATCTTCACTATCATATCCCTTATCAGCTGTAACTACAGATAATGGTCCACCTTGCGAAATTGCACGAGGCATTACCACCAACAATCCAGATGGTAGCGAAACATGTACATTCTCATCAACACCACCAACATAAACCTGTCCTAGCCCTACGGATCAACACAAACTCCCACAGTAGTTAATGGAAGATGTACAACAATAATACAGCCAGGAGCAGCATAATAAATCCAATAGCTGAAGATACACACAACTCAGCCTTTCTTATTTTTTGCTAATCTCTTCACTCAGGTATCCATTAATACAGATACGTACCATTTTCTTCCTTATCTATAAAAGTGATAGAAGATAACCAAAACCATATCTTTTCCTTCCAACTACAACAAGAACATCATAGCTTGAGTGGCTTTTTCATATGGAGTTTGTTGGTAATAACAAAGATGCTTAATATAAACAACATATGATTTATCATATATATCGATGAGGTTGCTTAATCTGTTAAAGATAGTAGATACTATCTATGATTGTTAGATCAAAATCACGCAACACCACTACCATAGAAGCAGTGCTACCAACTCAAAAAACGACTAGTAAAAGCATCAAAGTAATAGCAAAAACTGCTGTACATGACAAGTTAGTACATGAGCATGATTTTGTTATAATACAACAATTCGACAAAAAAACAAGTTGTCTTATTCGATGTGTAACATGTAATGTATACTTTTGCCAATCATGTGGTCAAACACATTGTAGTTGTGTTATGAAGCAGGTGAGTTAGTTTTTGATAATGATAGGCTGATAATAATTCATCATAAACTGGCTTTGTTAGGTAGTAATGACAGATACAGATTTATGACATTATATCTATTCAGATCAAAGCCAAAAAAGTCCAAAACAAATAGCACTCAGCCAACGAGATGTTTTTTAATACATTGGGTGAGTGGCACACCAACCAATTGCAGATTGGTCTACAGCCAGATATATGTGTGATATTAAGCTTTAATGTTTTTGTACTGCCATTTACGGCACCCTTTTGTGTTACACCGACTTCCTTTTTTCAAAATAATTTATAGATCATACTCAATATGCATTTGAGTCCATGTTAAAATTTATGGAATGGCGTTTTAACTTACCTCCTTTGACTGGAAGGGATGCTCATGCAAATAACCTTCTAAATGCATTCGATTTTAATCAGAAACCTAGACCTCCGCACATCATACCTCTTTCACAGGCTCAGATTGATGCGGTAAAACGATACATAGAAGGCTGATAAACAGCAGATGTTTTTCCTCTTGTTACTTCTATTTTTAGAAATATAACCAAAATAACCGAAGTCTTGGCAGTTTCAGAGTTGCGTGCGTGTGAAGGTTCGTAGTATCATGCTACTAATAATTATTCCAGTTAATACCAATATCATGAATTACTTAAAATGAGCTCGCTTCATTCTCTCTATCTCCAATATGTATATGAATAAAGGTAAGGAATAATCCTGCATTAACAATAAGTGATAACACTCAAAGTGTATAATGGAACTAATTGAGCATAGAGCAGCTCTTCCTAAGCATAGTCATTCTCCTTGCAGGTGCTAGAGTTCTTGGAGAGATATTTCGAAGATTAAAGCAGCCAGCATTGATAGGAGAGCTGCTGGCAGGTATAATATTGGGCCCTACTTTGTTTGGAGTTGTCCACTCAAACGAAAGTCTTGAAATGCTCTCAAATATAGCAATTTTTTTTGTGCTTCTGTTTATCGGGCTTGAAATGGATATAAGGCAAATTAAAAGGACAGGCAAGTCTGCAATAGTAATATCATTAGTATCACTTACCTTGCCTTTTCTGGCTGGCTACGAAATTTCAATTGCATTTGGACAAAATATGGCTCAATCACTTTTCATGGGATTGCTCTTGTCAGTTACTTCAGTTCCAGTAAGTGCCATGATACTTGTAGAACTTGGAATATTGAAAAGTAAGATTGGAACTACAGTACTGTCAGCTGCTATTGTGGATGATATTATATCGTTGGTTATACTTGCAGTAATACTACAACTTTCTAAAACTGGTATCACAGGCATACACAACATTAACATGAATGCCATAGGGGTTTCTGCAATAGAGATTACAGTATTCTTGACTGCAATAGCCTTCCTAGCTTACATAGTGCATAAAATCAACCTTTGGTTTCCGCAAAGGTTGGAATGGTTCTTTGTTAAAGCCAAAACAAGAGAAGCAATATTTGGAATACTGATAATTGTTGCTATCACAATATCACTCTTTGCCCAATATGCCGGTCTTCATTTCATAATTGGAACTTTCTTTGCTGGCTTAATCTTTAGTGAAAAGCTACTAGGAAAGAGAGAAGCTGACCATGCCTATGGAATAGTTAGTGGGATTACTTTTGGCTTCTTTGCTCCCCTATACTTTGCAATTATTGGTATGAAATTTAGTGGTCAATCCTTAGCTTATTCTATACCTTACCTAGTCATACTGATAGCAGCAGCCATGATAACAAAGACTATCGGAGGATATTTTGGAGCTAGAATGTTCAAGTATGACAGCACAGAAAGTCTTGCCATATCGTCATTGCTTAATGGCAGAGGGACTGTAGGCTTGGCTATCACGGGAGTAGCATTGTCAAGTGGAATACTGGATATCAGGTTATATTCAGTTGCAGTCAGTATCTGCTTTATAACGACCATGCTGACACCTCTTCTTGCTAAACCGTTTCTCCGCAGAGTACAGGTCATTAAGGAAGAGAGTGAGTGAATGAATGATGCTGCAATAGTTTGGAAACTATGGCCTCTACCACCTTGGTATTAGGACAGTTTCAAAGAGGTGACAGTTACAAATTAAGGTTGTTATTATTCTTAGGCTGCTAATAAACCTAAAAGAAATACAACCCAAAAACCAGGTCGTGGCAATATCAAGGGGAGGAGGATGAGAATAGTGAACTGTGGTAAACATTTCATTAATACAAAAAAGGAAAAGAAATGGGAGAATATGGCGGTTTGACTATATCTCTAATATAGGGCATTACTTGGATTTGGTGTAGTA
>DATDNG010000461.1:0-2909 GCA_036518375.1 Nitrososphaeraceae archaeon
ACAAGATCAATATATACACAAAGATATTTAAAATCACTGCTTTTTTCTATTATGCCAGCGTAAGACGGTGTTCCTATGTTCAAAGTAATGTCTTAAGGGTTGTATCTGTTGTAGTTGCATTTTAGTTAGTGTATTGGTAACAAAAGAATTAGAAGGCTATGTTCATAGACTAGAGAGTAACGGCCAACAACAACAAAAACTCAATGAAACCTATAGCTGAATGCGCCTCTCGTAAGAAACAAGAGCGATTACAACATGAGGAGTATATATTAGGTTGATATCAAATTACAATCAAAGCCAATCCCGACATAGTGAACCATTTACGTAATCAGGCATCCATTAAAGAACATGTTACAGAACACCTGCCCCAACAATATTGAATATATTATCACCGCAGGCTTCTTGAATCGCAGTCACTTGGGTATTTTTCGTTCTACTAGTAATGATAGCATAAATTCAAGAGCATCTTTAGAGATATATGGGTTTTCCTCTAGTATTATTCTTTTAGCTTCTTCACGTTCCTTCATAACTTCTTCTCTACTCTCTTTTTTGCTGCTGTTACTACTGCTCAAATTGCGCTCTTCACCTTTTCCCACTACATTCATGTATATACATAAAGTGTTTGTCGGCCTTGATTTCACAGTTTCTAGATGCCCAAGTATCAGTACCTGGAAAGCAAATGGGTGGTCCTCGGGATAGTAACTAATTATAATACGAGTTATAAAATGCTGTGCCCGATCAATCAAATAGTGTAAATGTATGCATGTTTTCGATAGCTGTTCGATGGTTGACGATTGCAGTATTAGATCTGCAAAGCCCGCGGCACCATAGTGTATCTATATTATTATATCACGTTCCATCTGCTCTAGGAGTATTTGGTGACACATCAGACTCATTTGCAACTCCTATGGTTTCACATTTATCAATATGAGCAGAAGAGGAATCATCTACTAGTTTGCCATTCTTATTTTTTCCCTCTTCATTTTCTATGCAGCTATGACACATCCATCTTCCATTGGTATAACTGCCTGTCTTTACCTTTCCATGTTGTTCAATTTCAGTTTCCAATGAATCAGTAACAGGTGAACCACATTTGGAACATTCTGCTAATAATTTGACCATGGTATAGATACCCTCTAGTTCTTTTAAAGATTCAATTAGAAAATTATGATTTCATTTCCATGTCTCATCAATCACACGTTATTTATTTCAAATACTTGCCAAAGCTTTAATTAGGATATTTATATAATTGCAACCATATGCAAGGAGTTCAAAAAATAAAATGTACGTCTTGTGGTACGATGTTTATGTCTGAATCTGGTATTAATACATGTCCCTCATGTTCAGAACAAAGTCATACTCATCGTGAGCATGAAAATAGTAATAGTATGGGCGGTTGCGGCTGCGGTCACAGCCACTAAAATTTTTTGTCGATAGTTCAAACATTCTTCTACTAATTGACTTGAGCGCAATACAAAATTCAAAGTTCAAGTCAAGTTAAATAATTTCCTTCTTAATCATAACCTTCACGACTGAACGTATACGTGCATACGCTGCAATATGATCAATCTGAGATGGTTAATTTCGGAAATATTTTCTCAATACGGAAGCTGATTAGGCATTTATTATAAATCAGATTTTACTCAAGTTGACGGATACGGCGACGCACAATCAAAATACCCAAGTAACATGCAGATTCAATACCAATCAATATCCAAACGAGTATAGAATTGATCTTGACTATTGACTCGAGAATTATAACCAACAACAACATAAAATAGATGAACCTTGACTATGCGGTTAAAATCGTGTCAGTCATTCTGCTGGCATGTAGTAGAAGACGTCTGTACATCTATTTATCTATGACGTTTATTAAAACACAATAATATGTAGAGGTTATGAAAATATTTAATTACTATGTATAATTTTTAAATCGCTGCCAGTATTATTATGTATTGTTAAGATTTATGATGATAATAATATCGACACTCCTCTAGTGTGATTTTGTGGACGATTGCACTTGCAGACACGAGTACCAAGACCATGTAATGAAAACTTGCGATGGCATGTATGGTAGTTACAAATTGGTTCTGTCTGTTGACCGTATACATCAATAACCTTTGTTTGTTCTTGCTGTTGCTTTCGTGTGATCAACTGCTGCAGGTGTGATCTATTATCGCAGGCTGTGGATATTTCTTAGAATTTGTTAAGACTTTTTAACTTTTGCCACATATTTGTATTACGATGAAAAATATGGATAAATCACATTTGCTTCAAGCTTGTATAGAAGTGAGAGAAACATGGTTAATGTAGCGCTTCTTGTTCGACTAGAGGCAAAATCCGGCAAAGAGGCTGATGTCGAAAGATTTCTTCGAAGCGGCCTATCTTTGGCTCAAGAGGAGCCAGCAACCACCGCATGGTTTGCAACCCGTATGGGACCATCAACGTTCGGTATCTTCGATGCCTTCCCGGACGAGTCAGGCCGGCAAGCACATCTGTCTGGTCGCATAGCTGCTGCGCTAGCTGAGAAGGCTTCCGAGCTTTTCACAAAGCCGCCAACTATCGAAAAGGCAGATATCCTTGCAGCCAAGCTACCCTCTCTCTTAGATGGATCTCAGTCTTGGATGTAGCTTTATCTGTCCCACATAAACTTCCAGATGGAGATTGTGAGGGTAATGGAATTGCAGCTGACATAGAATAAGAATCTATATGGAGCGATTCGAAACTTATGACTGAGTTCGTACTCTGTAGAGCCGTTAGTTTTGACCATATTGCTGTTGCCGATAGCAAAGTCATATCATGTGACTTGTTGTATGATGTATACCATAGGAGATCCTCGCTAGGCAGTTGTTATCATCATCATTGAGCGTGCTATTTTGCTCATGATAACAGGTGGAATCAGGGTAGCA
>DATDNG010000462.1:0-2003 GCA_036518375.1 Nitrososphaeraceae archaeon
TTCCACAGCTGGTTTACAAATGTTACTTGATTGTGCTATTGGCGAACCTGCGTTAGGCGTTCCAATCATTATTAGATTTGCAACAGCTTTATTATTAGTAAAAGCATTGTTCGCCAAGAATACTCTTGCATCTAGTCCTCCTTTGCTATGTCCAACAATGTTTACCTGTTTAGGAGAAGATCCTGTGGTCGTCATATTGTTGAGAATTTGCTGAATCTGCAAGTTTAATTCCTTAGCATGATCTGCAGAAGACCCACATTTATCATCTGATTTATAGAATGTTATTGGATAAAAAGTAATAACGTCTTTTTTAAGTAAATCTTCCCATTTTGACCATACTGATGCATCTGAAGCATAACCATGTATCAAAAGTACTGGAAGTGGTTTGTTTGTAGCGCCACTAGTAGTACCGCCAGTATTATTACTACTTATTGTTTGAGATTGACCGTTTGTTAAAGATAGAAATGATCCACTGACCATTACTGTGATCATTATAGTAGCTACAGCAGAAATTGCCATTATTTCCTTATTATTCATAAATCTGATCTCAAATCGGCTACAATGAGTTATATCGATTTCATATCTTACAAATGCTATGTCATTATAGTTTGTTATGTTTAGTGCTAACTCTTCAACAGCAAGAGATGGTTAATGATATTTATGTATATCAAGAACAACAACCAAGCTTGTGGAATAGCCCAAGTATTTTGGGTTCCTGTTTGTAAATATCTTTATACTTATTTTGACTGCAGTCTTTGCGAAGCATAATGATGATAGAATAACTTCTGTAGCACCGGTTGTTATTCTGATTCGCCCATAGCAATAGAGGCCTCAATCTCAGGCCAAACTTGTGCAACCATATCAGGCGTATTTGTTTTAATCCAATCAGCCATGGCTCTTTCTTCTGATAAGTTTTGTGATAGAATAGATATTGCATTAGCTGCATTCATCCTCTCTGCTAAATGTGTAAGCATATCATATAGTATAATCTCAGCATTCTCTACTATTGCATCCTCTTTAGCTGCTTTGAGCTCATACTCTGCAGAAGTCATCATCCTTCCAAATATGTTTGTTAATGATTTAGGAGGAGTAGGAATTGGCAATTGTGCTTTATCCTTAGTAGCAGCATTTTTCTGACCATTACCAAGATCTGAAATCAACTGCTTTAATCTATCCTGCTGTCCTTTTGTCTCTTCTAAGTGTGTTTGAAGTCGTTGTTTTACATTTTCTATTCTAGTCTGTTTTATTCGTGATTGGAGTCTTTGTACTGCTGCATTTTCTATAGCTAAAGCTTCATTTAAGTGCAAAGTAAGTTTCTGAGCAGATGTAAATCTTTTTCCTTTTCGTCTTGAGGATGTGGAAACACTCTTTATTGTTCTTGCTCTTGCTTTAGATGTACTTTTTTTTGCCATCTTGTTATTATTGACCTTAAATGCATATGTTGCAATATTTGCTTTAACGGTTTGCTATTACATGTGATCCTTAGAGATAAGTATCTACCTAGGAAAGAACAACTTCCAATATGGTAAGACTTGTCTTAAGAAAACACGCCTACGCAGCCAGATATCTTTACTGGAGGAGATCGAGAATAGATGTATTGCGTAATTACGAAAGAATGCCTATTTTTAGCACCGATATCGTCATGGATCAAGAACACTTATCCGTTTATACTAAATATAATTGCACGTGACATCTTTCAAAATTTATGATAAATTCATGACTTTTACTCTAATTACTTTCAGCATCTCACTGGTTGGATTGGTTGCTTATGTATTCTCAAATAATACAGCATATGCTCAACAACCATTAAACTTGCATTCATCTCAGAACAATACCAGTAATCCTAATATTCTATCCGTCACAGGAACTGCAAATACTAAAGTAAAACCTGATAAAGTTATACTCTCTTTAGGAGTTGAGACAAATAACAAAACAGCAAATGCAGCCTTAGTAGCCAATTCAAAAGTAATGAACAAAGTAATTGATGCATTAAAAACAGCTGG
>DATDNG010000463.1:0-3785 GCA_036518375.1 Nitrososphaeraceae archaeon
AACTCCTTTGGAAGAGTAACCTCTATTGGAACAATGAAATTGGCATTGAGTTTTTTGCCGAATTGAGAAGGTGTAAATTGTACTGTACTCGCAGAATCAGAAACTAGATCGCCAGACCAAGAACTAAACGCAAAACCAGGGTTGGTCCTAGCTTCACATTCAGCAGGTGCTTCAATACCAAACCTTTTATAATTGCTTAAAGTCTTCTTTCCATTACAAAATATGACTCCTGAATTTAGAGGATTGACGTTAAGGCTTACGCCAACTACTAATTTGTTTGTGTTCCCATCTATGACTGAAATTGTATTAGAATCTCTATTTGTTACATATACTATATTTGTATTTGGATTAACAGTTAAAGACCATGGAAAATCACCCACTTTAACTTTAGATATTATTTTGTTCGTCTGGCCATTTACTACGTAGACCGTATCAGTCATGGTGCTCAAGACGTATACCATATTTGTGTCAGAATTTATTGCAACTCTAACTGGGAAGCTAGTACCTGTTATCTCAGCAACTATCTTGTTAGTTTCATCATCTATTACAAAGATTGTATCTAAAATGTAGTTTGGCACGTATACCATATTTGTACTGGGATTAACGGCTACATGAAGCGGAAATGGGTTGTTACCAGAAGAATTCAGAGGAGCATTCCCCACCGTAAAGTTTGTCACTATCTTTTTAACATCAGTTTTAAGACCAAATCTGTCAAACTTACCTAGGCCATTAATCTCGGCTATTTTATAATAATCAGCTCTAGATAGGAATAGCATGTTTGTGTTTTGATCAACTGCTGCGTCATCTAGGCTTTGGTCCCCGGAGTATGCTGTAGAATTGATTATTGCCTTGTTCGTCTGGCCATCTATCACAGCAACAGTATTAGAATTCGCGCTTGCCACATAGACCATATTCGTATTTGAGTTTAAATTCATTGAGAGCCATACATAACAACATCCTGTCTAAAGATAGTTTGTCTAATATCATGGTTGTTGATGACGACGATGACATTTTACTCACGATAAAAATTGGTTTAGAGGAAAAAGGCTTTAAAATTGATAGCTTTAACACCGGAAAATCAGCATTAGAGGCTTTTGAGCATCATCCTGATGATTATTACGACCTTGTATTAACAGATATTTATATGCCTAACATGAACGGTTTTGCACTTTATCTTTGTTTGAAAGAAAAAAATCCATCATTAAAAATTGTATTTATGACAGCTTTTGATATACCAATAGAGGAATTTAGAGCTGTTGTTCCATCAGTTGAGCTAAACGATATAATTAAAAAACCATTCAACATGAGTGATTTGGCAACACGGATAAGGTATATTTTGATTAGCTAAATAAAAAAGTAGGTAGGTATGCCATCACTAGTGTATGTAATCTTATCAAGGGATTCTTGTAATGGAGTCTCAGAAACGTAATCAAAGATCAAGGGTTTGTAATACCGTTGGACGAAAAGATCTCTGGAATATCTTCACGGTAGAGACGAGTAACACACCTTAGTAAGTTAGTTTACTCAACAACCATTGTATGAGGTATGGTCTCTTTATTTATATACTTAAAATGAAAATTAATCCTCTCCAATAGATGGATATGAGGAATAATTTAGAACAAATAAAGAGAACAGTAGAATTACTGCTATATAATCAATCTCCTGCTCATGATTTTCAACATATATTAAGAGTATACAGAAATGCGGAGATAATAAGCAAGCAAGAAGAAGGCGCTGATTTAGATATTGTTCTTGCTGCGGCTCTATTGCATGATTTGGTAGTTTATCCAAAGGGCAGTAGTAAAACCATGAATTCAGCAGATGATAGTGCCGCTATTGCCAAGAAGATATTAGTCGAAAACAAAAATTATCCTATAGAAAAAATAGAAAAAGTTGTAGATGCTATAAGGACACACAGCTATTCAAAGAAATTAATTCCTTGTACCTTAGAGGGCAAAATTTTGCAGGATGCAGATAGATTAGATGCAATAGGTGCGATAGGAATAGCTAGAACTTTTAGCGTTGGCGGAAATGAAAATAGGTCTCTTTATAATCCAATAGATCCATTTTATGAGCTAGATAGGGAATTAGATGATAGCCGGTGGACATTAGATCATATTAAAAAGAAATTGCTGATATTAAAAAATTCTATGCATACAGAAGCAGCAAAAAGGATAGCGGAACAGCGCACAGATTTTATAGAATTGTTTCTAAACCAGTTACGCAAGGATATCTTATACTAGTATTGAAAATAGGCTTGAAGTAGCTCTTCACTTTTTAATAACTACATTTGTAAACGTGTACTTGCTTGGCTATGACTAGCGGGATTTGTTAAAGCAGTCCATGCACTGGCTGCCACTCACTTCAAAGATAAAAGCGGGACAATCCATCTGTATAGAGAAGGCAGTCTCTTACCTTTTGGGGTAACTAAATACAAACTCGTCTTTCACATTAGCAGCTTCACATAACCTTCACGTTTGACAAACAACCAGACCCACCAAGTTATGGGCATCATCTTTATTTATTGTGTTGTTATTGTTACTATAAAGTAGATTGCATCTCCACGATTGTGGAAAAATAAAGGAAATGCCAAAAGATAAAATCACAGCTTTGCATATGAGTAAATAACAAGTCAAAAGTCATCATATTTATCAATGTATTATTATTGCAGACTTTCAGACTTTTTGGTGTCCTCTTAAAACTTATAACATTAGTGGCAACTATTAATAATTTGGTTAATTATTATTGCAGTATAGTGTATACGAGGCTCTAATATACTATGGCGGCTGCTGATGATTACCTTGAGAGCTTTTGTAAGCAGATACTCAATAGAGATTATTTTATAAGATCCGCAAGAATAGCTGATCGCGTCGGTCATCTAGTTGCAGTAGCATATAGGCGTGGATTAACTCCGTTGCTGACGAGTGAAGAAAGCTCAAGAGCCGCAGCGCAAGCAGCTATCCGTGCAGCAACACGAGATAGATTCAAATCAAAAATAGGAGAGATACAATATTCGATAAGCAGATATACAGAGTTAGTTAGAGCAACAGTTCCAATCAAAGACGGAACAAAGAATAGTAGATTTTTGTTGTTGCTAACATTTGATATTGATGCAGAAGCTGACTCAATCATTCTAAAGAAAATTATCCCATATCTAGAAGAAAATAAGGATTACTTTCTTTAGAAATAAGAACCTTACTACATAAACTTTGGCGTCGAATCCTACATACTGTGTTATGTATTAATTAAGGCATTAAATCCAAGGTCATCTTTAATTCGGCTACTTCTTTTTCTACAGTTTCTCTATCAGCGTTATCCTCAGTATACTTTAAGAGTCGCTCGCATGCTTCTAGCTCTGCTGATATAATATCCCTTTTATCAATACAAAGATTATGATAACTGTTTATGAATGAGTAGGTTATCTTCCTAACCTTCTCCTTACAACCACAGGTCTTTGCTACAACCTTGAAGGGTTCTTCCGTATAACCAATATTCATTTTCCCTTCAGCGCTCTGCAAGATCGTCTTTTTGAAGACATATATGAATTTAATATACCTCATTGTTGGATATAAGGATTGATTCTAACCAACTATTACCATTGCAAAAAGTATTGAAGTTATAAAACAAGAAGTTAGCAAGTCCATAGATCAGAATAATCATTTTGAATTACCAGTTATGTCTTTTTTATAGTTTTTAATTTATTGGATTAATGGATTATCATTAGTATTGTCACAAAGAAACGACCATAACCTTTACATTATGCAAATATGACTTATGCACCTTAC
>DATDNG010000464.1:0-4759 GCA_036518375.1 Nitrososphaeraceae archaeon
ATGGAAGTGGCAATCACTCGATAGTATATCTATTAAAGCTCCTTTAGGGGGACATGACTGGTTCAAATCCAACAGATAGAAGCAAAGGTGGTACAAAAAGGCATGTACTGACGGACAAACACGGTATTCCAGTATCTGTTGTCATTACGCCTGCAAATACACATGACATGAAGGCTGCAAAAGATACGCTGGATAGTGTGATAACTAAGGCCATTAAAGCAACAGAATCTGTGTCTTGACAAAGGATATGATTATCTAGAAATAGAAATAGAATCTATCAAAAGAAGGTATATCCCACATATACGCCATAGAGGAGAAAATAAAGAATTGATAAAGCATGGTAAATATTATCCTAAAAGAAGATGGGTTGTAGAAAGGACTAATTCTTGGCATAACAGGTTTAGGAAATTATTGGTAAGATACGAAAAGAAATCAGAAAACTATCTGGCACTTGTATATTTAGCTTGTTGTATTATTGTCTACAGGAGGATAGTTTTGGGATAGGCTCTTAGTCGATACCTAAACATTTATGTTGTGCTTAAATTCGCTCTATATTGCGCCGCTGTAGCTCAGCATGGTAGAGCAATTTCATGGCATGTGCTTTGGAGCTTAACTGGCTGTTAACCAGTGGGTCATCAGTTCGAGTCTGATCAGCGGCGCTTTATTCTATTGCACCCAGCTGAAATATAACCAAAATCGGCTGTAATTGATATGTATTTGTGTATTATATAATTCTAGTTTGTGTTCGTGTATTGTATGATTTTAGGGTACTAATACAATTATATCACTATAACATCTAGTGCAATTGCATCTGAAAGCAACTCGAGATGCTTGTTTGCAACAATAAACCCATTTTTGACTTCAGATGGTGAAACCCACCTATTAGATGAAGAAAACAATCTTTCTTTCCTCATTCGACCCTCAAGCTCTTCTATATCAATTTCCCTTTCTTCTATTTCCTGAGTCTCATTGTGTTTTATTGTGAGCAACACCTTTCTAACCAGAACCCTGCGACCAAATCTTTGAGAATAATCTCTTGCATTTTCATCTATCTCGATGAGCTTCATTTTTATCTGAAACTTGTTAAGAGCATCTCTACTTGTCAAGAGCCTGTCATCTACAAATCTATCATAACTCATACACTCTATAACAATAGGATTATTTGTAATATATTAACCAAGCCATAATTATGTGACTATCCGTTGTTACTCGTCTTCTCAAAATGATAAAAAGGGCTACCATGGGAATTAATTCCACACTTAATCATCTTAACTTTCATCCCCCGTCGCAATGGCTCTCCAAAAATAGATCCCACCAGCCTAATACCTCTAATCTCAACTATTCCAAATACTCCTCCAATGTCCTTTAAATGAGAAAAAGTAAATTCAAGAAGAATTCCGTTTCCATCAATTTTTAGTAAATGTGCCTTTGATAGGCATTTAGGACAATATTTGAAGGGCGGCCATATTTTCTTTTTGCACGAGGTGCATACATAAATTCTAAAATCACCCTTTTTTATATAATCTAAAAATTCCTGCATATAGAACACTCACACACCAAGAACAATAACAGTAGCTGATGTGCCGGCGGCAGCTAGGTTATGAACGAGTCCAGTCTTACAACCTTTAACTTGTCTTTCACCAGCACCTTCTGATAGCTGGGCTGCAACCTCTGCGGTTTGAGCAAGACCAGTTGCACCCAATGGATGACCGCAGCCCAGAATTCCACCGCGAGGATTAATTGCTAATTCATTTTGATTGACAAATTTCCCACCTTTTCCCTTGCTTGTAAACCCCAAGTCCTCACACGCGATGATTTCGAGGATGGTAAATGCGTCATGCAACTCAACAACGTCGATGTCGCGAGGACCAATGTTTGCCGATTTGTAGGCCATTTTAGCAGCGATCTTGGTGGACTGATTCGATGTCAGGTCAGCATCTATAGCTTTGTTCAAGCTAGCTCCCGTCGTATGCTGTCCTATTCCTTTTATCCATACTGGGTTGTCAGTTACTTCTTTTGCTTTACTCTCAGATAATAACAAGACTGCGGAAGAGCCATCACATGTATAGGAACAGTCTAACAATTTAATAGGCTCCACAATTTTCCTTGATTGCATAACATCGCTAATTGTTATTTTGTTCTTGAATATGGCGTTTGGATTTTTCTCGGCACTTTTGCGGTTTACTACTGAAACAAACGCCATCTCTTCTTCGGTGGTTCCATATTTTCGCATATGAGCTCGAGCAAAAAGAGCTGCCCAACACACCGTGAATGTAAAGGATCCTCTGGAAATATCCCAGATAAGTCTGTTGGCCGAACTGGTAGCTTTTTCAGCTCCTGCTACTAACACTGAATCACAGAGACCTGAAGAAATATATGAATAGGCAGAAACTATGGCATTGGTACCGGAATTACAAAGACTTTCAATCCTATGGGAAATTCGGGGAGTAATACCAAGCATTTCAGAGAGAATATTTGAACTATACTGTTCCGGTGAACATGTGGAAAACAAGACTGCATCTATGTTGTGTTTCAGGATTTTATTTTTCTTTAGTATTTTAATACAAGGTTCGGAACCCAACTCAAATAATGATAATTTTGATTCCTTTCTAAATTCACTAGTTGCATATGCGGCTACTGCTACCCTCTGCATTCTAAAAGGCTGTAAGCATCTCCTTAATTGAGCTTTGGGTGTTTCCTGTGGGATTAACTTGGATGATGGGAAGGGAAATTCCAGCAGATATAAATCTGTTCAACGATTTGAGACATTCCTCCCTATTACCACAAATAGTTAGAGAATCTAACATCTGTTCGGATACGAACCTTGACGCACTGTCTAATCCGTTGCGCCGATATTCTGAAACAATCTGTTCAACTTCATTTCGAAAACCATTATCTGATATGAATCTGTTATAATATTCTCCGACGGCAATATAAAATGCAAGAGTCTTAGCCGCACGATCACGAGCTTTTTGAGGCTCTTTATTTGAAATTGCGCTAATAACTACGCAAGCAATTTCAAAATTCTTACTTTTGGTAATTGATTTAATATAACAGGTAGTTTTCTTTAATTCGTCAATTGGACGAAGGTAAAGTAGGACGCCATCAGCGACATCGCAAGCCAACGATATCATGTGCCTGTTGACGGCCGCAATAAAAATCGGTATCCGTTCTCTCTGCGGTCTGTACAATAGTTTGAAATCTTTAACTCTGACGTAAGTACCAATATAGTTTACTCTCTCACCTGTTATCATCCGTTTTAAGCATTCGACATACTCTCGCATTCTAAGTGCTGGTTTTTCAAAATTTACACCATGCCAATTTTCGACTAATGTTGGCGTACTAGTTCCTAGCCCTATGATCGTTCTATTATTGGAAAGCATATCCAAGGTAGTGGCGCCCATAGCTATTGTCGCAGGGGTCCTTGAGTATATGCTGATAATTGATGTCCCCAGCTTGGGTTTAGTCGTTATTTGAGATAGCGCACCTAATGAAGCAAAAGCTTCACGTCCCCACGACTCTGGTATCCATAATGAATCAACGTTTGGCTTCTCATTTGCTAACTTTGCAAATGTAATCACTTCTTGCATTGAAAGCAAACTGCCGGGATTGTACCCTATCTTATCCAAATTCATTTATAAGTTCTTTCGATTTCAGCTCTTTTGATGCCTCTTCTATATCCTTGTGGGAATCAATTGATCTCCAAAAAGAATTCTCGTATTTTACAGCTTTTAATTTTCTTTCCCTTGCCATTGTGGGCAAGGCAGTAACTTCGATATTGCCATTCTCTGGTAAATAATTGAATACATCCTTTCTAAGATAATAAACCCCGGCGTTTATCCATCTATCTCTTATTTGGGGCTTCTCTATAAACCCTAGAACATACGATTTTTGATCGAGCTCGACTACACCATATGGGCTTCTTAGTGGAACTAGTGCCAGAGCTGCATAGTTGTCACAAAGCAAGGAAGTTGGATCTAAATCTGTCAAGATATCGCCATTTATCATAAAGAATCCCTCTTCCCCAACTCCTCCAAGAAGGCTTTCCGCGTTCTTTAAGGCGCCACCAGTGCCGAGGGGCTCTTCTTCCACTGCATATCCAACTTTGACGCCAAATTTATTACCGCTTCCAATATAATCAATGATTTGTTCTTTGAGATATCCTACGCATATGACAATTTCATTAATTGAATGTTTTTTAAACCATTTTATCTGCCATTCTATGATTGGAATACTTAGAACTTCGATCAACGGTTTTGGTCTTTCATCAGTCAGAGGTCTTAGCCTTTTACCTAACCCACCAGCTAAGATAACAGCCTTCATGATTTTCTGAATCTCATATTTTATTTAAGTATTTTCTCAATATAACTTCACGTCATTTAATGTTTTAGGTTGCGTCACATTGTACAATGACTTTTTACCTCAGGGCGATAGAAGATAATAAATTATCAGTTATCCTTTACTGAATAAATGAATCCATGTTACTTGCCTGGAATGGTTGTAGACGGTTTATAGAAACCAACGATTATTGATGCACCCAAGTTAACAGAGTCTCATGTTCCTAACTTAACACAAAATGTCCCCAATTTAAACTACCACTCAAATGTCCCTAAGATTGAAGAGCCCAATTTTCGGTTGTTACATCAACAATATTTCATTAATGTCTAGATTACGTTCAATTGCAAGTCTCATTTTGCTCAGCTTTGGAGTCTTAAGAAATGGTATAACACCTAGGACCTTCACATCGCTTAATTCCTCA
>DATDNG010000465.1:0-8896 GCA_036518375.1 Nitrososphaeraceae archaeon
AAAGATGGGATATGAGTCTGCTATCTTGTATGAAGCTAACTATCGCGGTTATGTCTATAGCGTTTTGAATGATGCTAGGTTTGAGCATACAAAACCTTTAGGGGGAACTCACAAATTCATAGAATTTGGAGCTAGTATGCACACACTTGGATATCACCCGTTATTTGCCTTTGCAAGGTTCTTAAAATATTTTATAACAGGTAGTGTAACAGGCAGGGTTGGAGCTTTGTATATGCTATACTATTACTTAACGTATAAACCTAAACCTGATGGGTACGACAGCATGTATAGTGAAAAAATTAGAAAATATGTCAGAAAAAGGCAGGTTGATAGGTTGAAAAAAATATTCTTTGCGTTCAAGTATATCTGAACTGTCTATTGAATTTCCAAAAGCAATTCATCAATTCTTACTATTGATTTTGTGTCTATAGAAATAGATATATGAAATTAAAAGATCCATGCAATAGATCACAGCAAACATAGGATAGAAGAGAAAAGATACAGGCATTGTTGTTGGTTAGAGTGTTATTCTATGAAGCTAGAATTACTTACCAACTCTACAGTAGTTGATGATGCAATTAGGTTTGTAACCTCATAACAACAAGAAGAAAAAGGCTTGCAATAATAATGATGACATTCAAGGATGGGGAAGAGAATCAGATGTGTGGAATTGATTGACTATATATAATAATTAATTTGCCGAGTAATTGAAAATTAATAGCCTTTAGGGTCCCGATGTTTGTAGTATCTCCCTATTCTTCTGACCTCCATACTATGATCATATGGCTAACAAAATGCCTATCGAGTATATCGTCATCAATATACTTTTACTCTAACTCTGCTTTCACTCGTTTAATAAAATAGTCTATTGTAACTGGCTTTTGCATGAAACACCCTATGTTCAAAGATGGATGTATCTCTCTGATTGCTTCATGATTTACTTCTCCCGCTGACATAAAACAGACCTTTACATTCAGATCTAATTTTAATATCTTCTCGTATAATTCAAAGCCATTCATATATGGTAAGTTAATATCGATTAGTAATAAATCGTAAAAGTTTGGCTTGAACTCCAGCAGTGCAGCTAAAGGGTCATTGCATGTATATACTTCAAATTCTTTAGTGTTATTATTACAACTCTCTAAAGCTGCTTTGAATGTTAGAGTAGTGTCGGAATGATCATCTATTATAAGAATCCTTTTAAATAACGGTCTTCGTTTAGCGATATTTGTTTTTTGATTTTGTGAATCAGAATTGTCATTAGTAGTAACTGAATGGCGATGTGGCTCATGTGGGTTATTACTACTATTATTGTTTATTATAATATAGCATCACCTTACCAGCCATTATAATAGCATACAAGCACCCATACGCTACAATATCTTAGCATACATCGCTCTTAAACTTTTGATTTGAATTCTTAATACTTGCAGTCCCTCAACATCATTAGTGTATTAGTATAATAATTTCGTTCATCATACGATTTTTACAATGTTATTCTTTTTACAATGTTATTCAAATCACTACAAAGAAATAGAACAAGAAGATCTTATACTTATCAAACTGCGATTGTAGCATAAATCTCACTAATTTTATCATAACCTATGAAATATCATTATTATATGTAAAAGTGGAGCGAGTCTTAAAGCCATGACATTTGAAGGTCATTTATATACATCATCACGATAAAGAAGAATGATATATAGAATATAAAACAGATCTGACTATAATGCGGAGCAGACTTAATTATTATTCCTTTCATCCTGTTGCTGAGGATTAGAGCTTACAAAACAAAAAAGCAGATTGTCAAAAAGAAAATTAAATATAAAAACTGTTATAGATTAACAATTAGTATATGGTGGAGCTGTGAGCTCTAGATTCAAATATTCTACTCTATAATTATTGGCCAATGCCATATACTGGAAAATAACCAAATCCATCATGCATAATGATTCTTTCTACTTCATTAGCTCTAGATGATGATATTATTTTGGATATCCTTTTTGCCATTGGGGTTGATGGCGGCGGGTTTGCTTTTATCCTTAGTGATTTTGCCCTTCTTCTAATTCTGCTACTGCTTTCAATACTTGCCATTACTATTATCAATACTCCATTCTATTTCAGTAGGCCAATTTGCTTGTAGAAGCAAGGCTTTATTGATTTGTCATGTATCTTGCAGGCAGTAAAGTGCCATGCTGATTCCAATGCAAAGAATACCGCTGCAAAGCCAAGACCTATGTATGCTATACTTTCTAACATATATTCTCTAATAAATTTGAAAGATATAAGCCTTTTGAGGTAAATACTGAACAATTATCAAATATGTCTGGCAATTAGTTAATATTTGGCAAATATAATCTCCAAAAAGGAAGGATTACAATCCATTTGTAAGAAAGTCAAAGGTCATTATATCTGACCTTGTAGAACTAGGAACTCTTTTCCAATTCTTTTTTAGAACTATATCATATAATGCTTTATTTTCGTCTTTTAATTTCTCCAGACTTATTGGAAAATAACTTGCTTGCGCCTTAATAGATATATGGACTAGTCATCGTAGTGATGACGTTGGAATGGATGATTCTAGGATATATATTATAGATATTTTGCAAGCTAGTCTCATGGATGGTCTGGTATGACGGATACAAGGTATGATAGAATATTGTCAATCTATCATTTCGCTATTGCTATGACCAGCAAAATTGCTACTACAAATTATTGATATTTCTTAAGATATTCCAATAAATAATAAGGTATATGGGATAATAGAACACAAGAGGAATTAGACTGCTACGTTAGAAAACATGCTGAAATACAAGTTCTGGAAATGAAAGAACATTGGTACTTCATAAATCCAATATATAGACGAGGAGCAGAAGATAGTCAGGGTTACAACCCATCTATAGGCTGCACTCCAAGAATACAAGTTTATCCAAAAAAGAAAAGATAGGAGCAGATGAAGGTTTTTGGGTAATTTAACACCACGTCGTATAATAGATGCACAACCCTATTAGTTCCAACCGATTTAAAACATATTATAAACAGCAACAGTCGATTAAAGGTCATATTTCAGATAGATAGAGTTATGGTGCCTCTTACAAGATATAGAGAGCTTCTATCTATTTTTTCAGCAGGAATTGAACTGTCCATTAATAAACAAGTAATAAGCACGGGACGGGAGAGAAGATAGAAAGAAAATAACAGCTGCCATTTTAGATTTAACCTTAGAAGAAGTGAATTTCTATTTACATGTAGCCATCCAAATTTGCCATCTGCTTCTCTATGCCAATAGAAGTTTTCACTAACGCATATACTCGCTTCCATAAATTTGCCCGGACATTCATTCAAAGAATCTGCTACATTCAGATAGGTAATAATCGCGCTCATGCATAACATCTTAAAGGGATGTTGTATGATACTAATCAACAAAAGATATTTATCTAATATAACATATGCGCTCTATGCAATGCTAAAAAGGAACAAATACTGATGGACAAAAGCCAAAACTGAACGTTATATATCTCATTTAAAAAAGTAAAGACACCGAAGGCTATGAATTTACGGTTTATCATAGACCCTATGTGTGTAACCTACTCGATTTTAACGGTATAAATCACTTTTTTGTAGGCCCTACTCAGGGGTTACTAATGGCTTTACCCTAACTTTACACGTCGTTAGGTTAAACGAGTTAAATAATCAGCTACGATACAGCCCAAAAACCGTTACATATGCCGTTGCTAGCCGTTGTCTTGGTGTAAGCTTTGTATGCTACAGTGTGTAGAAGACTAAGGAAGATTATAGTGAAAGAAAGGCAAAATGTCAACTTTTAGAGAGGTGGATCCAATAAAAGTTCACAGCAATAGCAGAAAATATCAAAATACTCGTTCAACATGTTTAAGGTCAGCAGATAATCAAGCTTGTACTGAATATCTGGTCATTTTAGATCAATCTTCTCTAACTTTCTCTGCAGTGTAATTATCCTTAGTTGTTGTTTTTTACGGTACTAATACAACTATTACTATTGACACTATGCGATCTTCAATGTAATATATCTAAATATATGTAAGAAAAAGATATATATAGTTGTAATTATTACATATTGTTAGGTGATTAAGGTAAATGAGCTTTGATAATAATATCAGAGGGCCAGAAGACTGGCTTTGGAGATTCTTTTCTAGTAGCGGATTACCAGCAATGTTAAGTGGAAATGTAAGAAGTAGAAGTGGAAGAAGAACTGAGGACTGGTTTGGTGATGATGGTATATTTGCAGGATTTGATCAAATGAGAAGACAAATAGAAAAAATGTTTGAAGAGCAGTTTGAAGATGTGCAAGCAAAGGTGCCAAAGGAATTAGTAAGAGAATATGAAACACCTGAAGGTGGTAAAGTAAGGGAGATAGGACCTATTGTTTATGGTTATTCTGCTACCATTGGTCCTGATGGCAAACCAAGAGTAAGAGAATTTGGTAATGTTAGACCTGGTATGAAAGTGGGTGGTATTAGCAGCACAGGTACTGGGCTAAGAGGAGCAGGAGAAAGAGCAACTCAAATAACAGCTGAGAGAGAGCCTTTATCAGATGTAATAACAACCGATAAGGAAGTTAAAGTCGTAGTTGAATTACCAGGCGCCAATAAGGAGAATATTAAAGTAAATGCATACGAAGGCTCAGTAGAGGTAAAGGCAGATGCTCAAGATAGAAAGTATAGACGAGTAATAGACATACCAGCAGCAGCAAATATAGACGTTCAATCAGTTAAATCCACATTTAAAAATGGACTACTTGAAATCGTCTTCAAAAGGAAAGATAAGCCAAAGGGAAAGGAAGTAAAGGTAGAATAAATAAGAGACAACGGAGATAGTAGTAGGAGCAGCTGCTGCAAAATAATACAGCTAGCTGCTATTATTTAGGAAGAGCCGGCAATGGTCTTTCTTTTTTCTTTATTTCATAGAGATATGACCTAAAAATCTGATCAAATGTTCTGGTTTTATTTCATTGAGAGCCAAGTAAGCATTATAAACTATTTGAAAGCTGAGGATCATCAATTAAGACATTTTATCCATTTATAGCTAAATTATGACTTTTGTACTGTTAAATAATTCCTATCACAAGTCTAATCTTAAGTATGTCTTGGCTTGAATGCATTGTTGGCTTCCATTTGATATACAAAAATTCTTGCTCGCCTAATGAAGTCCTAATTTACAAATGTCCATGCTATTTGAGGTTAGCATTCAGTAATATGTCTCACTTCTTCTTGTTACACTCCTCACAGCAACCACTCTTAAAATAACTCATGCAAAATTTGCCATTTGCAAGTTTATCATCATGTCTGTAATACCTACCACATTCTATGCATTCATGTAGATGCCCATTCACGTTGACGTCATCTCTCAGGCCAAATCAACTTGTCATATACTCATGATAGTATTTATCATATGCTGACTTTAGCTATGTATGCGGCAGTCATGATACCTCACATACTCGTCTATTAAGCAGATAGACATATCTTAATAGTTATTTACAAAAGCTATGAAGATTTGTTAAGCAAACATCATGTAGGTAATAGCTTGACGCCAGATCTGTTTGACGTGTATACTGCGCTCACGAATTAACGACCTTAAACATTCAGAAGTAATGAGGTCAAGAAGGTGGGTTCCTCCACCTTTTATATTGTCGACGTGTTTATCATTTTGTACAAAAAAATGCGCTAGGCAGTCAATTGTATACATTCCAAAGATCACTATTGTCATCATGATCGTCTAATTCATTAGTGTAAGTTATTCTGCATATACATATACTAGTGTGAAATAAAACAAATTTGCAAAAAAATTACTAATCTTTCATTACGTCCAGATATCCTGATAAACAAATCGCATGATCAGTAAAAACATATGAAGTACATCAGTACAGGTATTTCATATTACGATGGAAGACGTGTCATCATCAGCTAAACAAGACATTGCAAAGCAATTAATCTTAAAAGAAATAAACAAGGTGTATGCAGATCCCGCCATTATTAAGCAAAATGGATGTGCAGCTTGTCATATATTATTTATGTTAGCTGAGAGTATGCAGACAAATGAATCAGATGCAGCTGATCTTTTATCAGAAATTTTATTTCATAATCCAAAGTTGAATGAGCGTTTTATTGAAATGGTAGAAAACGTCCACATGAAACAAAGAATGATAGGAATACCATTTTCACTTAAGAGTAGAGATGCAAAAGATAAATACATTGAATCTAATCTTAAAAATCTATTAGCAGAATTATCTTCCGACGTTATAAATTATGGCACTGACATTGTACTTCGTAAATTGTTAATGTCTGCTATTGCATTAGAAATTGCACAGAATATTGGCATTGATTACCATGCAGCTAATGAAGAGCTTTATTACTACATGCGAAAAAATGATAAGAAGTCTCACGAAAGCATAGTTACATTTATTGACAGTTTTTATAAAAGAATTAATAAGAAAGATCGGAATTAGCTTCAACAATTTATCCTTTAACTTCATCGACAATATGTAACTACTTTACTGTAGCCTTTCATATTGTAGATAGAATGAATACCTATATCGTACATTTTATGTCCCATGGAATGCAGCAAATGCAACGCTAGCAGTCACCCATGAGTGCATGGTGGACTTATTCCAGCAATTAATCTGCATATTAGAGATCTACTTACTATGCAGATGGTTAGATCTACGAAGTTGTTCAGGAGTTTATACTGATTCAGAAATTCTCGTACAGGTAGGAATCTTCACCATGGAGAACCTATTATACCATTTTTCAAAATATTACCATTTCAAGTGGGCAACCAAGTTAACAACATATGCATGCTGTAGATGTGAGGCAGAAGGTATGAGTAATGGGGATATATTGATTCCTCACAGATCGATAAAAGCTATATTGAAACGAAACTTTTAGTTATCAATCCTTGGAGCTAAAAAGAACTGCACTTTTAATGCGTTTAAAAGTACAAATTCTAGTCTTAATGGTTTCTTTGACGAATATTCTAAGGTAATAGTATCGCAAGAAGGAGCAAGTGCTCTTACAATTTTTGAAATATAGTCCATATTATAAGCAGATTTGCTATTTTCTTTTACTATTACTTCTTGCACAGTGCATAATGGGTCTTCTTTTTCCTTTCTATCAGAGTTATCATTATTATTAGTACTATCAACCACGATCATAGCATCGCCATTATCAGTATTACCGCTAAATGTTACTGCGCTTTTTCCAGCGATAGTTTCTATAGTCATATTATTTGCTATGACTTGAATATCAGCCATGATCTTGTCTAATGCATATGCGCCAATAATCATTTTGCTATCAAATGTCAATTTTGGTAGCGGTGAAGATTTTTCATCACCAAATGTAAGTAAGTTCATTTTGTAGTTGCGAATATATCCTCCAGTTGTCTTAATGTCAAGGGAGCTATCACTAGCTTTAACATTAGCATTCACTTCTACCAAATCATTAGGATTTGTTCTCTTCATAATCTTTGCAAAATCCGAGATCTTAAGTCCAAACTTTACTGTAGAGGTACACTCGTACTTTTCAAAAGCAGTATCAGGCCAGCTAATATCTATTAATGCAATATGAGAAGGATCCATCGATCTGAAACCAAGACCTTTTGGTCCAGCCTCAAAATACGCTTCATCTACTATGGTCATTATTGCAGACGATATAGATCTCCATATTTCTGATGTTTTAGTAACAGCTAGAAAATGTAATTCTTGCTCCGCCACAGATTTTGATGTCATGATTATTTCCTTTTAACTTCTAAGAATCATTTTTTAAAATGCAATTTCAATTATTTCGACAATCTGATAAAATAAATTACTGTATAAACTGCAAATAGAAAAAACTAGCCCACTAGATTACAACACTGGATGGATAATTATAATTCTTTAAAATTTCTAACAATATCTGTTTATCATAGTGTTAGGTATTGATGTGTAAAAAAACAAATACTTTATGATTGTTATAAACATGTATTGTTGTTTTTTACATAATCATAATTTTCCAATTACTATTCAACTTAAAAATAAAAGTTTATGGGAGTAGTGGTCCTAACTCTGGGGGCGGTTGTGGAAATCCTGGAACCTGCGGCAATTCTGGTATTGGCCCCAGCCCGGGCTGTCGCTGTTGTTGTTTTTGTAAGGATGTATTTGGCCTAGCTTGCAGAGTTGCTGTTAGATTCATCACCTTTCCATCTCTGTTTATCGTAAGTTTGACATTATCCCCTACATTCTTATGGGATTCAATATAATTGATTATATCATCAATCTGCTTTGTAGGATGTCCATCAACAGCTGTTATGATATCACCTGTATGTGTATTAGAACCGCTCATATCTTGAGTTGTTGCTTGCAATCCTGCTTTGTATGCAGGGCTTCCAGATTGAACTGAACCTATTACTACTCCTTTGTAATTTCTAGGTAAACTTGCATTCTGAGCTATTTCAGGAGTTATGCTACCTCCAGCTATCCCAAGCCATGGATGAGTATAAGTTCCATTTTTTATTAGCAATGGTACCTCTTTAGCAATTGTGTTTGATGGAATTGCAAACCCTATTCCAGAGTAAGACCCAGTTCTAGAGAAGATGGCAGTATTCATTCCTATAATCTGTCCTTGAATATTTAGTAAAGGCCCACCAGAATTGCCAGGATTTATTGCTGCATCTGTCTGTATTGTATTTGGTATTGAAAAGCCAGTATCTGGATTTGGCAACAATCTTCCTTGTGCGCTAATAATACCTGTTGTTATAGTACCACTAAGTCCAAATGGATTGCCAATAGATATTACTGGCTCTGCAGTTCTGATATTAGAAGAGTTTGCAATTGGAAGTGGTACAACTTTCTCCTCTGAAAAGTTGTCTGTAATTTGCAGTATAG
>DATDNG010000466.1:0-2720 GCA_036518375.1 Nitrososphaeraceae archaeon
GATGATCTGTTTATACTAGCTCGCTAGTTACATTAGTAAATTCAAAAGTGAAAGAGCTAGAAATGCTTTAGTCAAAACAAATCCTGATCCAGGTTGGAAGGATAGAATGGTCCTTGCCAGGATGAATAACTCCATCCTGTAGAAACTCAACAAGACTAATACCTATGAATCCTATGGTTGCAACGGTTGAATCATTCACTGATTTGTTTAACGCTTAATATAATAAAGCTGAAAAATACAAATAAAATAAAGGGGAGTACGCGTGTAAAGCTGCTACCACAACATTATTCCACAAAATCATACTATAGGAGTGCCGATCTCATCATCATAAACCAACAGGGAGATAATATCGCAATTGTTCTTCTTGGAAGCTCTTGGGTTTGTCTATATCAGACGATCGGAGCGTCTTGAGTTCAAGAGGTGTATTTCTAATATACTGTTCTGCATAGAACAAGATTCATGCCGTACAAAGTAAAATATAGTATATATACTATGTATCTAAACATGTCAAGCTCATATAAATATAGCATTCCCAGAGTTCAAAGAGCTTTGGTACTACAGGGAGGCGGAGCACTTGGTGCTTACCAAGCCGGTGTTTTCAAATCACTTTATGAGAAAATGAAAGGAAATCAAAATAATGATGGTAATGCTCACCACTTATTTGACATTATTGCAGGAACTTCCATAGGTGCAATAAACGGTGCAATTCTTGTTAGCTATTTTCTTGAGAATAAAAAATTGGAAGGTTCTGCAGAAAGGCTTGAGTCATTTTGGAAGTATTTGTCAACTCCCACACCACAAATATCGGAAGCATTAAAACAATGGGAAGCAGAATTTGAGAAAGGAAATAACCCTTCTCTTGCATCAAAAGAAGCAGCCAGAAGATATTATTCAGTAAAAGAATTCTTAAAATCAGGCGTTGAAAAAGTGTTCAAGCCTATTCATCCTCCAAAAGAGGATAAGAGATTTTGTGATTCGCAAAACCAGTGGCTTATCTATGACAACCAACCATTAAGAAGTAGCATAGAAAAGTTTGCTAAATTCCCTATTGCAACTAGCTTTGAGAAAGGAGAGCCAAGGTTGCTTGTAATTAGTGTTGATGCAGCAGAAGGAACAACAGTCACATTTGACAGCTATGAGAATGAGCAAGGAAGAAGAGAAACAGAATATGGTGATTCTTTATTAGGGAAATCTGTTATTATAAAATACAATGAAGGTATTGGTATCAACCATTTAATGGCAAGCTCAACCTTACCTGAAGTCTATACTTATGAAGAGATACAAGGGCGTAAGTTTTGGGATGGGGGATTACTAAGTAATACTCCAGTTAGAGAACTATTAGAAGCACACAAAAAGTTTTGGGAAAAGAGAATAGGTTCTCAAAAGCTTGAGAATTCCTTTAAAAAAATGAGAAGTAAGGTAGTAGTAGATGATCCAAATGAGTACAAGAAATCACAAGAGCAGATGCAAAGGATTCCTGATTTAGAGTTGTACATAGTAAATGTATTCGATCCCAAAGAAAATGACATCAACATCAGAGGAGATATTGTACCTCAAGATTTTGATGGAGTTAGAGATAGGCATATGGATATAAAATTTAGCGATGGATATGATGCAAAAACAGATGGACTTCTCACAGACTGTGTAAATTTAATTGAAAGGTTGATTAGTCTTGGAGATAATGATGAAGTAATAAAGGAGAAAATTAACAATATATTATTAGAAGAATATGCACCCAGACGATTTAATACTGAAGAGTACAAGAAATATGTTGATATACTTAAGGATACATTCAAAATACTTAAAGTCGTTCAAATACAACGTAAAGACGATAATGATAGTATATCAGGAAAAATTACTGATTTTACCTCTGAAACAATAAGCAAATTAATTCAACAGGGCTATGAAGATGCGCTGAGTAAATAACAAACTATCCCAAATTCTACTGATACTTGCAAGTAGATAGTTGTTATGTTATTTTCCTTACACATACATTGAATGATTTATCATGATGTCCCTCTAGTCTTAGACCTTTGTTATCTTTGATACTTGCACTACACTTTCGGCATTTGAAATTATCACGCTTTAATATTCTTGATTTATTCGTGCATCCATTTGATATCCTTGTGAACTGCTATGGTATTCTCTTAGTTCCAAAGATTTATCTTTTAATTTCTTATCTATTTGTTCGTTATTAGTTATATATTCAGATAGTTCTCTATCTAACTCATATAACATCACGGGATGATCCTTTAGTATTGTTTGTACAAAATCTTCTGCAACCTTTTCTATCAAGAATTTGCGCTCTTGATTAGTAGTCATGTTGCTATCTCCACTATGATCTTGCCATTTTGTTTTGACATCTTTACAAAGCCATCTGTATAATAATTCTAGAAGATTATTCTACCTTTCTAATATCATTATTACACTAGTGGCTATCCAGGCCAAAAAAGGTAATGATAAGAACACCAAGCTACCAATAGACTATAATGCCAACTTTTACTATAACTAGGAGATCTTGCACAAATAATTAGCAAATAATATAATAACACCTATCCCTTGATTTTAATGGTGGATTGCAAAGTATGCCACTGAGTATTGATAGTTTTAGTGTCTCGCTACGTTTTATGTCAAATCTGTTCATTGGGTTGGTCGACGGCATTGCTTACAAGGAAGATACAAGGACCAAAAGAGGATCACGTATTACAAACTGAGAGACG
>DATDNG010000467.1:0-4296 GCA_036518375.1 Nitrososphaeraceae archaeon
CTGATACTTGGAGACTAGCCCATAACATCATTTTAGGCACTCTATTGTTAGTGTTTAATGCTTTCTCAATACTCAGATTATTAGTTCTAATCTTAATGCCGAAACTGGATTCGTACAGATTTAATACAAACTGCCATGGTATATTCTTCTGCTTGTATAGAATTCCAAATTCATCAGTTGTAAATTACTTTTTCATGACAATCTATGCCATCAGTTTCATAACCAAAAATCGGCATTAGTTTTACATAAGATTCGCTGCAACTAGGGCATTTAACGATTCTATTACTTATTCCTAGATTTGTAGATGATGCACACCAAAAACATTCTTTACACAACAAGAAATAATGATAATTTGTCTTTACTTGTTCATCTATATTAAAATTGCCAATTTTGTTATCTGCTAATATAGCCATTTTTTACCACTGACGTCTGTTTCCTTCTAATAATCCTAAACCTGTATGTATTCTGTCTATATGCTTTGATAGCTCTGTCTTATCTTTGAATTTAGATTGACAATAAGCGCACGTTAGGAATTCTTTTAACTCTACTGTATCCATATTAATCAATAATATATGATGATTTAGTGTATTTAGTTAGCACGTTTAGGTTGCAATACAAAGCAAACATCGTAATTAAATCTAATTTATGATGGAGAGTTCAACTGCACAAAGTGGCAGGCAAGGATCTTAAGACAAGCTATGACAGCAGCAAGTAATAGTAATAGTCAATGAGTTAATAAAGTCCTTTGTGGACAATAGTACATATCCTTAACTAGACCTTGAGGTGCATGTGTCCAATCCTTGCTCCAGCAGGAAATGCTTTTGCATTATTTTTTTCTTCCTTATCACTATCATTTTTATTATTTATCTCTTGTTCTAGATGATCCTCCACTGGTTAAGATTCCCACTTAACTAAGAGTTAATTAAAACTACCGAAGTTCCGTTAGTCAGAGTATCAAATGCTGGCGAAAATCTCTTTCCAATTTCATGGAGTTCATTTATTTGTTCTTTTGATGCATTAGTACTTTTGATATTCATATTTACTCTGAATTGCTGAGCACCAGGCCTTACATCATTAGATATACCTGTGAACCCACGCAAATCGACATCACCTTCTACATCAATATTGATGCCATCAATTTGGATACCCCTTGATGTAGCATGAGCTACAATGGTTTGTGCTAAACATGCTGCTAAGCTGCCCATACAATACTCGCATACAGTAAGACCTCTGCCTTGGCCTGAGAGTTGATTTGGAAAATCATAGTGCATTTTATTATATTCGGTGTTTCTTTCTATATTTTGTCCGCCAATACGAAAGCCTTTGGATGTAGATGTAACACTAAAACCACCATTCCACTCTGATTTTACATAAAAGGTTGCTTTTGCCATTTCCGGGTGATTTTGCATGGCATCATATACTGTATTTAGTGTCTGTGTATTTACTCCATTAAATGCATCGTTTTTCTTATTAGTACTCATTTTAATGGAAGTATTAGAAGATGCCAGTAAATAACAATTTTTATGCTAGGAAGCTGTTTGGGTAACATGATATTCTTTGTTTGTCTGTTACCTATCAATAGTGAGAAACTATCTTCTTTCTGACAATACAACCTAAACCATTGTGTACAAATACTTTTAGAGGAAGTTTGTTGTATGTATAATAACACGCTGATAACATCCATGCCTAGCAAAGTCCTATTAGGTTATTAATAATCAGGTATAAACAATAACGAGTATAGGGTTATTGAGATACAGAAATAAAGGCTCTTGGGATGCGCTTACATATGATCAAGTTTCACGTTTAGTTCAATACAGGTGGGGTCAACAGGTGATTAAATGGCGAAAATGGCGCGGAAACGAAATTGTTATGGATGCAGGCTGTGGATCAGGGCTACTCACAAAGCAATTAGCCAAAGAAGTTCCAAGAGGAAAGTTATACGCTGTTGATATTGATTCCAATATGATAAAACAAGCAAAACGCAATCTTAAATCCTTTGACAATATCGAAATAATACAGTCAAGTTTTACAGATGTCAACGTTCCCAAAAGGATGGATGTGATTTTTTCTAACTCTGCTCTTCATTGGGTACAGGATCACAGAAAGGCATTTCAAAATTTTTGGCAGATGCTAAAACCAATGAATAGCAACGATATTAGCGATATCAATGTTAGCAGTGATAGCAATAATAATACTGACAGCAGCAGTGGCCAATTATTAATCCAATGTGGCGGGTATGGAAATCTACAGGAAATAATCGCTATATTAGAACGAATTACAGAATTGGACCACTTCAAAGAACACTTTGCAGATTGGAAGCAACCATGGTATTTTGCCAAGGCTGAGGATACTAGTAAATTGCTTGAAGAAATAGGCTATGTAAATACAAAAGTATTCTATAGTGATGATGGTGTAACTCTTCCAAATCAGAGGATCTATTCTAAATTTGTAAAAACAGTAGTAATGAAATCTTACCTAGACCATCTATCATCACATAACGATGATTATGACAGTGATAAATTAAAGGATCTGTTTTTAGAATTGTTTTTAGATGAAGTTGAAAAATATAGTAGCGGTAAATTAAACAAACCCTGGTCCTTAGATTTCGTTAGATTAAATATTATTGCTCACAAACCTCATGAATAGGTGTATGTTTGAATCGAAACTGAAAATTTGCTCATCCTTAAAAGGCATATTTAATAACAACAGTTTTAGCCATGATAGTCAGATAAATAGTTCAAGAAATTCTGGAATCTACGTGGATATTGTCATCTGGTGGTCGTAAGCATACATAAAGGCAGCCATAGGGTCTTTTTTCTTCTGCTACAAGCAAGTTTACTGTTCCACATATTATTACAAAGTGGGCCTAAATAAAGGGACAAGGTTGACATAGGCCGAAAGGGTTTCATCACTGTTTGCCAAGATACTAGTAAAGGAAGAATTGTCTTTGATCATCCGACCAGATATCATCCCTATTACGTATTTTTACTCCTTTATCATATACCATTGTTAGCTGGAGAAATGCTGCAGTGCAATAACTAGAAGTAATATATTTCAATTCACATAGTGAACATTTTATGTTGAACAAAACGATGATGAAGAATATTAGAGTGTCTATTCTTGCTACCGTATCTACAGTAATATTTTTGGCTACAGCATTAGGATTATTGATTTTTCTTTTAGTTTTACAACAATATGATGGGATCTATGTTCATGGTCAAACGCAAGGACTAGTAGGAGGACAACAATACCAAATTACAGATGCAGCTTCTTCTAACAAATTATCATTGTTGAGTCTAACAAGTCAAGGCTCTCCATACCAAGGAAGTATATCTGCTCCTGTCACTGTTATTGATTTTAGTGATCTCCAATGTCATTTATGTGCCCGATATGTAAAAAATACTGAACCAATGATCAATAAAACGTATATTCAGACAGGTAAGGCTACTCTAGTCTTTAAGCATCTGCCTAACCGTGGGTTTGATTCACTGCCTGCAGCTTTGGCCGCTCGGTGTACCCAGGATCAAGGAAGATTTTGGCGGTTTCATAATTTGCTATATGAAAAACAAGGACCAATTGATTCAGGATGGGCAAACAGAGACAATTTGAAAAAACTTGCATCCCAAATATCTGGACTTGACATGCACAAATTTGATTCATGTTTTGATAGCCAAAAGTACAAATCATTTATAGAAAACGATATTGCTTTAGCACATTCCTTTGGATTTACAGAAACGCCATCCTTTATAATAGTTAAAAACGACGGCTCAAATCAACAAAAGATAGAAGGACCCCAGCCTTTTCCAGCATTTAAAGCAATCATTGACAAAGAACTTGAAGCACATTGAAAAATAATGTTTGCAAATAAAAGAGAAAATGAAACCTATTAACGATGATATACCCACTGCATTAACAAGCTTGAAGACAATGATACCACTTGTATTTAGAATGGTATTCTCAAATCCTTTTTATGTTGCTATAGCTGCTGCTGTATTTACTACTTTTTGGATTATTTTTAATCTATTTGACCAGCTGCTATTTTTTTCACCTATAGTAACTTTTTATCTACCCGAGGATGCGATAACAGGATTTGTTCTGACGAATATAACTTCTATACTAATGGGAATATTGGTTGCCATGAATGTATATGTAATTATTAATTCGAAACACAGATTGGATAAATCAATGGTGTGTGGTTCAATTCTAGCTATTGCTTCTAGTGCTTGTGCTAGCTGCTCTTCAATAGGCTTCCTTATCATATCTGTGTTTGGAGGGTTTGGCATAATTACAATAGAT
>DATDNG010000468.1:0-2556 GCA_036518375.1 Nitrososphaeraceae archaeon
GTTACTATTGCGAAACTTATTGGCATCCTCTTTGAAATTTTGCTGATAAATATGATATTATTATATTAAAGGAACGTCTATGTCAGCTATACCATAGAAGCTTCAAACAAGAGGCTCTGGTAACACAATTTCAGAATGATAATGAAGAGTATCTGAAAATCAGAAAGACTGTAGAAGAGAAAGTAACTGATGTTTTGTCGGCTAGAAAACCATTCCTACAGCTGGCTCTTTTTTCCTTGACTGAGTCAATGAGAAACGACCCTGATAAATATTGTTCTCTTATTTATTATAATAATGATAATAGATACTACTATACCTCACATGATAGCTTTATTGAGGCTTGCAAAGCTATGCTGATAGAAGAAGCTCAGAAACTTTACACTAGTATGGCAAAAAGACTTTTAAATGAAGTTATTGATGAATATGTCTCTAAAACATCAACGCTTTCTGAAGGAAATATTTTTGAGATTAGCATATTCGCATTACTCTTTTTTGTTATAAGGAATTATAGCATCAAATCAACTGACATTTTTAGTTCAGATATCTCCTTTTCCCATCTAATTGTCTATCTTCATCATCTTTATCTGAAATATATTTTAAAAGGCGCTCAGACGCGTGTATCTCTGCTAATATTATATCCTTTTTGTCAATACAGAGATTATGGTAAGAGTCTACAAATGTATATGTCACCTTCCTAGTAGCAGAAGCGCTAGCAGTAGAAGAAGCCGAGGAGGAGGACTTGCAGTTGCAGGTCTTTGCAATCATAGTCAGAGGGAATTCAGGGAAAGATATGTTCATTCTAGAAGCCTCTTTTTGTTTCACTATTAAGGCCTATGTCATCGTTACACAATAACAAACGATCTTCGTACTGATTAGGAGCAAAGCTGTTAATTGAATATGTTTTCTTTTTCCTTTTCTCTGAAAAAATAAACATTGATGCTATATCATTATTAATTCCATTACAACAAGGACATTTAGTAATTCTCTTGGTTGATTTATTAAAGTATAATGATGTACAGCACCAAAAGCATGATTTGCATAATAGAAAATAAGCGTATCTATTATAGCATTTAGTGTTATGAAACTCATTGGTATATTCATCGTTCTTATAATAAGGTGTATTGCTAAGCGGTACACCGCTGCTATGCCCGAATTCCAGGTTTAACATCATACGTTAAAACAAGACAGGGAAAGGACCCTAATTAAGGTTGAATGTACTTGCTTCCATATTAGTTGTTCAGAACGTATGAGTTGATAAGTCATCTATTATATATGGATAGTCATTGATGAATTGCATGGAGCGCTTTGTTCATATTCATTAATTGGTTATTTATTTATTCATATACATCATAATTACTATCAGTACAAATCATGTTACTTCGTGAATATTTCTGACCTGTTATTTGAATTGCATTGCCAACTTTATGAATAAATTTAACTGTCTTGATATATTATAGGTCACAATGAGATATAACTACTACAACTTGCTTCCTAGAAATTTTCCTGCAACACATTCAAAGCATTTAGATTGTATTGGTTAATGGCATTTTTTAAAATTTACAGAAGTAAAATAGATACCCTTTTGTGGCTTCCTGTTGGTTGGCAATATTTCTGTACCACTCACAAATTGATATATGTCGTTTTATAATTGGCTCTAAGTTTCATAATATTAATGAATGAATCCATTTGACACTCAACACACTAGATCATAGTATGAGATTTGCTTAAATGATGGAGTCTTGATATCTTATACGATATTAAATAATTAACGAATCAAATGATATTTTTCAATAGGTGCAGTTCCTTGCTTATAGGTTACAATCAGTGTATCTCCTATTTTGTACGGACAATTTGGAATACCGCGGGGTTTTTGATCTGAACCTTCTACAACACAGGTTCCCTGCTGATCTTTGAGTATTACTTTAGTTTGTTCAGTTATATCTCTTCTGATTATATCTTTAATAGGAAAGCCAAACATAGCTTGAACTGCTAAAAAACTTCCTATTATTGCAATAATAACTATGATTCCATATTCCTTACCAGATATTCTAGAGAAAATAGATGTATCTCGATCAGGGTTGAACTCAGGATCATATCCCATAGTAATTATGAGAAGATGACAAAAATAAATCTTGTGTACTTCGATGTAGGATTATGAAAAATTCTCCAAATTCAGATATCATCAGTAATATCTAACCATTAAGTTTATCTAAATATTTATGTAATACTCAAAAAGAACAAGAGGTGTGTGTATTTATCCCATGTTGTTTTATTTCTGCTGCTCTTTCTGACTTTTCCTCATTTCCTAATGTCCTTGTATCTGGAAGTGTTCCATTGATTCTTAGCAAGAGCTGGTCTTGCTCCAGTTTAGTTGTTGTCATACATTGCTGAGGACAAAACCAAGGACAAAGAAATATAGAGAGAAATTATCAAGGTAGATTACTCGCATAGTTTTTTGCTGTAACAAGTCTTTAGAGAAGAGGGTTGCTATATAATAATAGATATTGTTCTTGGTAGGTTGGTTGTTGATTGTAGTTATTTAGATGGTTATGATGA
>DATDNG010000469.1:0-13020 GCA_036518375.1 Nitrososphaeraceae archaeon
TTAAGGCTAATTTGATAACTCTAGTTTATTTCATCGCCATATTAACTTCTGTTTGGACAATTAATAGTGTATAGATGTGATGTTTATAGGTACATGTAGTAATGCAAAACCATATTTTCCACAATTACGTCTGTGTTATAACATCTACATAACCTATTATGCAATTCTATTATGCAATTCTATTATGCATATCTACACAAGATAAAGTACATACTCAATTGGTCTAAATCGTGTATTGCAATATATAAACAGCCATCAATTTTGGATCATTTCTTCAATATTACTTCTGAATGTTTTCATGATTCTGTTCAGAGATTTTTGAATTTCTCTTATCTTTTGTTCTGTATTTCTTTGAATTGTATGAATGTCAACAGCGTTGTAAACATGATAGTATCCACCGGCTTTCAGAGTCTTAGATTCCTTAGTGCACAAATCTAAACTCACCAGCTTTTGCAATGATCTGAATACCGTACCTTTATTTCTACTAGTTCTAGTTGCAAGAGATTCCAAAGTCAGTGGTTCTCTGGACTTTAGTAAAATAGTTAGTAAATTAATTTCTGATGTTGATAGGTTATATAGACAAGCAAAGATATCTTCACATGAAGAATCAAATTGTGTGAGCATATTAAGAGAATATGATGGTCGTGACATTTCCTTGCTTTGTCTCCTATCTTCTATTTATATTACTTTAAATCAACTTAAATAGGTTTTGTACGATATTGACAAACCCATAATATTTATTAACATGAAAATAGTAGGACTGTACGGATCACAAAGTCATGCAAAATTGGGATGATGAGATAAGTAACATTATGGCAAAAAAGATGAAGGAGTTGAGTAGGAGAAATAATAGCAGTGGTAGTGGAGTAAACAAGAGTAAAGTAGTAATTGCAGCTCCCGTTACATTGACTGATACTAACTTTGCTGAAGCCATAAATAAGTATCCACTGCTAGTAGTTGATTTCTGGGCGCTATGGTGTGGACCTTGTAGGATGGTATCTCCTGTAATAGAACAACTGGCTAGAGAACATGCGGGAAAGGTAGTGTTTGGAAAGTTGAATGTAGATGAAAATCCTAGGATTGCAAGTGCTTTTGGAATACAGAGCATACCTACTATAGCTATTTTCAAAAATGGCAGAAATATAGACGGTTTTATAGGGGTTACTTCAAAGTCTCAGATGCAGACAAAAATTCTATCTCATATTGACTAGTGTTTCAAATAGACAGGAATAAAGCAGTAATCTATGAAACGTTACCAGATAAAGATACACTAATAAAAGTAAGAGATCCAATTTTCTAATCCTTCAGAAATCATAAGCGCTAAACCGATCCAAATGTATAGGAGAACTACATTTTTCCACAAGATATAAAATAGAAGCTTCTAAATCTATTACAATCAATAGGTCTTCATATGAAGTCTTTAAGCAATAAAAATAATGATGTATATGATGATGGTCTATACTACTATTACCTTTATTTACAAAAAAGAAGCATTTTTAAAAGTATATGATACATATAAAATGAATTTAATTTGAATGAAAGATAAAATATATCTACTTCATGTTATCCTCTTTATCCACTACTCCAAGAGCTTCTAGATATTCTATTTCTATAGATATTCTTCAGAAATGCTAAAGCTTTATAAAATATGTTTTTTAGTAGAGGTTAATGACTCAAACAAAATTAGCCACAATACAAGTGCTTGCCATTGCATTGACTTTAGCAGTTGCGGCTTTAAGCGCTGCTACGCTGACCAACGGTGCACCAACAGCATTTGCACAACAACAATCACAAACCTTTACTGCTAAACTAACAGGCAATAATGAAGTACCTCCTGTAAACACTCCTGCAACAGGTATGGCACAATTTCAGTTGAGCTCAGATGGAAAAGAATTGAATTATGATTTATCTGCTACGAGTCTAAATGGCTTTATGATGGCTCATGTACATCAAGGCAAGGCGGGAGAAAACGGACCACCTGTAACAACTCCGCTATCAATAGGAAAAGGAAAGATTACATCTTCTGACCTCCAGGGGCCACTAGCAGGCAAACAAATATCGGATTTAGTCAATATTATGAAAAGCGGAGGGGTATATGTCAATGTTCACACACAGCAGAATCAGAATGGCGAAATCCGTGGACAAATAACGAGCGGAGCTTAATTGAGGGAAGAGATTGTTGATAATAAAATAATAATGCAATAGACATCAATTTATTTTCTTTTTTAATCCCATCTAGAGCGTCTGGTTATCTATTACTCTATTATCATAAACGTGGGATACCTACTATAAGGTTGCGCATCTTGATGTCTGAGTAAAAGATCGCACTGACCAGATTTGAAAGCTAATACCAGACTCAGGTTCATTTATTGTGGCGATATTTATGCACCTCGAGCTTACCACTTTACAGTGTAATATCTATAGCTGACATAAGTCTGATCTGGAACGCTAACTTTGCGTTCTGGGAGGTCCGCAATATAAATTGCTGATGAATATATACTAGTGCACCTAAAGATACAGGATATATCAAACTATGCTAATAGTATTCTAACCATTCACATAACCAGCTATAAACTTATCAATTATCCCCTTATGCATTTTCATAGCTTACAATTAATTAAATTAGTGAATATATGATTATAAAAGGAATTTGGAATATTACGTTGGCTGTTCAGGATGGAGAAGGCTTGGAATAGGAAATAATACCGATGAAAAATTCTTTTATCCTAATACTTTAGATACTAAAGATTATTTATCATATTATTCAAAAGTATTTGATTTTGTAGAAGTTGATTTATTCAGTAGTACCTATACTCTAAACAAATTCACGTTCAAAAAATGGGCCGAGTCAACACCTGCTAATTTTAGATTTGCCATAAAGATTTCCAAACACCTTGTAGATCACACGTGTATTTTAGAAGACTTTCTTGAGGAGCTTACACCTTTGAAAGAAAAGATTCTTGCTATTGTTATTCATCAAACTGCTTTAACACTAAAAGATGGAAGAGAATGGCTTGATGAGATATTGAGAATATGTACATACCATGGATATTCAGTAGCTTTAGAATTTGATCATTATTCATGGTATCAGGATTTAACCTATCATATATTAAAAAAGCATAATGCCGCCCTTGTGTGGTCTGATAGTCATCGGTATCCTATTGTTACTACTGATTTTCTATATCTAAGAATAACTGAAAATGAAAAGAAATGGATAGAAAAAATAAATGAAAAAGAACTGGAAACAGAACATAAGAAGAAGAAGACAATTAACCATGATGCTGGCATCGATTTTGCAGTCATTGTTGTAGATAAACCATCAAAGGCAACTACTATCATACAATCATTAGGCATGCCCGAAAGAAACTATGATCAACCTCGATGGACGGGAAGAGCTATATTTCATGTAGACTTGAACTCATTTTATCCATCATGTGAAGAGTTAAGAGATCCATCATTAGTAGGAAAAGCTCATGCTGTAATAATGACTGATCAAGATAATAATGGCAAAATTACTAAGGGTGCAGTGTCCTCCTGTTCATATGAAGCTAGGAAGTTGGGTGTAAGGTCTGCCATGTCGCTTTCTAAAGCTTTGGAATTATGTCCAGACCTCATTTTAAAAGCTGTAGATATTCCATATTATAGACAAGTTTCAAACAAAGTTATGAGTATACTGGAAGGATATGCAGATGTATTAGAACAAGCAAGCATTGATGAAGCATACTTAGATTGCACAAAAAAAGCTAGTGATGTCCCAATAATAGAAGAATATGCAATTAAAATAAAAAATGCTATAAAAGAAGAGTGCAGGCTCTCTTGCTCTATTGGAGTTGGATCCACAAAATCTATTGCAAAAATAGCTTCAGACTTTCAAAAGCCTGATGGACTGACTATAATATATCCTAATGATGCAAGTAAATTTTTAGAACCTTTGGAGGTTGGAAGAATATCAGGGATTGGAAATAAAACGCAGAAAATTCTAATGGAAGAAATGGGAATTAAAACTATAGGACAATTAGCAAAGTATGATGTTCAGAAATTAATAGAAAGATTTGGCAGAAAAAATGGCCTATGGATGTGGCAGGTGGCCAATATACAAGATGATAATGATCCGGTTATGACAAAAGAAGATAACATATCCCTAAGCAATGAGCATACATTAGACCACTCTACAAAAGATAGAGAAAAGATGCTCAAATATTTGAATAGCCTAGTCGATGATCTTTATGATAGAATAAGAATAAGAGGATATGAATTTAGAACAGTAGGTGTAAAAATAGTAAGAACAGATTTTTCAGTTGAGACAAGGGATGTGTCTTTTCCCTACTTCCAAAATAAGCGAGAAAGTATTGTATCTGTTATAGATGAATTATTACAAAGATTCATCTTTGATGATGATAAGACTAGGAACAAGAATACGTCACTGCCTGTTAGGAAAGTTGGATTAAAGGTGTCCAATTTGGTTAGAATAGAGAAGAAAAAGCCGCCAGAGCAAAAGACACTTTTAGATTATATTTGAAATTATATCACAGTATTACTTTTACCGAGAGAATAGAAAAATGATGTATATATATTCTAATGTGATAAGGCATCAAGATCACTCTAGGGCAAATCTGCTTCATCTATTAATGTTGTTTCAGACTTGACTGCTTCAGCTAGGTCTGTATATCATTTGGATCTAGAATCAAATCTTTCTAGATGCTTTCTTATCTTTTAGACCAATACTGATAGTTGTCGGCGGTACTATTTCTGCCCCATGTAATCTATTAGCTGTTATACCTTCAACATCACCATTAACTTGGATTTCTTTATTCCAGGCAGCCACATCAGGAGTATGTAATACATCTATTATATTGGCAGATATATCCATAGTCTTTGATATATAGACTCTAGTAGAACTAGAAGCTTTTGTTCGCTCCGTCAGGTCTTTATGAGCAATCGAGAAATCCTTCTCCTTATTCTTCTTTCCTTGTTGTGTTATCATTCATAGTGTGACTTTTCTTCCTCATCTTCCGACTATTCTATTTTTTCATACATATTGCGTTATTAATCCTTCAGCTAAAATCGCTAATTTGTTTCTCGCATCTCATGGCCTCTTATTCGAAATATCATATTGTCTTTATCGTGTATGTTGAGAGATTTGATAAATTAAAATTAATTTTGCTTTTAATCTGCCTTCTATATTTGGAAAAAATTTCAAATTGTAAGCACATTTTTACAAACTATTATTCTTCTTAGGATCGCTCGATCGATCCTATTAGAAATAGGATATAGAAAATTGAATGCAGATACTGATTCCGATCCTACCCGTGAAATATAGAAGCAGATTTACAAATGTCAGATCGGAATCAGGCAGATCCCATTATGTATGGTTCTCTAAATCTAACAAGTGTACAAGAGAAATAAACTTTTCAGATGTTTTTTTTGTTCAATCGCTCATTATTAGCTAATGTGCACTAGTTACTATTTATTATTCTACATGAAGGTATTCGTATATCATTGTATTATGCAAGATTATTATCTTCTGGTTCTACAATTTTATAATAATATTCTATTTGCTTTGGTCCAAACACTCTAACCTATTAATCAACGACATTAAGAAAAAGCTACACTCTTCAAGAAGCTGAGCTACACATACTGGTGGAGAAGGACTTGTTTCAAGACGAAGTGCTGTGCTAATTCGAGTGAAAATAGCAATAATGTTGCTCCTTTAGGTTGAAGAGGAAAGCCTTGAGCGGGACTTGGACCCGCGACCTTTGCCTTACCAAGGCAACGCTCTACCAGGCTGAGCTACCAAGGCAAATATAGTCAAGCATTCAACATGAATATAGAGATTCATTAAGGTATCTCTTTGTATCTCTTATAAGGTTTAATTACAGTATCTACTATTAAGTCAAGTCGATTTGCAGCGCTAAGCGGGGGTTGTAGAGCCTGGCCAAATAGGGCTGACAAGTACATATGTATTGGAGACGCGGGACTTAAGATCTAAAATGGGTGATCCCGTCCCTCAGGGGTTCGTGGGTTCGAATCCCACCCCCCGCACCTTTACGATTTTTGCTGATTTTTCTTGAAATCCAATACCATGCTGATAAAGTATCTGTGAAGTCTATCATCTCCAGACAACTCTGGATGGAAAGCAGTACCGATAATATTTTGCTGCTTTACTGCAACAATTTTATTGTTAAATTCAGCAATTTTATCTACCCCGTTTCCAATTTCTCTTACGATAGGAGATCTGATAAAGATGCCTCTGAATGTATTCTTTCCAAATGCAGGTATTTCAAGATCAGCCTCAAATGAATCGTTCTGTCTTCCAAACGCATTTCGTTCAACAACAATATCCAAGTTACCCATTAGTTGTTGTTTAGTTTCTCCTATTACTCTGTCGTAAGCACGTCTTGAAAGCATAATCATTCCAGCACAAGTTCCCATTACAGGCATACCGTTAGATACAAGTCTTTTTATAGTCTGGAGTGTTCCTCCTCCTTGTATCGTAGCTAGGGTACTAATCGCAGTACTTTCACCGCCAGGCAAAATTAAACTATCAATTTTTTCAATCTCTTCAGAATAGCGAACAAGTTCCACAGTGCCTCTTACTTTCATATGTCTTAATGCCTCTTCGGTTGCGGCTATATTTTCTTCAACATCGCCTTGAACTCCAAATATTCCAATTGTGACTCCATCCTTCATGTAGAAGGACCCCGTTCCTGCATTTTTAATTCAAGATTCTTTGTATCAAGTCCAAGCATAGATTTCTTCTCATCAACCATTTTCTGCGCCTCAACGACAACCTTTAGGTTATCAAAATAAGTGGTAGCGAGCACTATTGCCCTTGCACGCTGAGCTGCATCATTTGTTTTAAAAATACCAGACCCTACAAATACACCATCACATCCCAGATTCATTAAAAAAGCTGCATCTGCAGGAGTAGAAACTCCTCCTGCGGCAAAATTTACCACAGGCAGTCTTCCCAGGCGGGCAGTTTCTTCAACCAATGAAAAAGAGACTTTTAAGTCTCTTGCCGATTTTATTAATTCTTGGTTATCCTGATCTTGATAAATTGAGCGAATCCTTCGGATTTCGTTATTTACCATCTTAATATGGGTAACTGCTTCAGCGACATTCCCAGTTCCCGGCTCACCCTTTGTTCTAATCATTGCACATCCCTCTTCGATTCTTCTTAAAGCCTCGCCAAGGTTCTTTGCACCATTCACAAAAGGTGTTGTATAATCCCATTTCCAAATATGTCTTTCTTCATCTGCAGGAGTCAAAACCTCACTCTCGTCTATCATATCTACGCCAGCTGATTCCAACACTTTGGCTTCTGAAACATGACCAATTCTACACTTTGCCATTATAGGAATAGTAATAGCATCCATGATGTCGCTGATTACCTTGATGCTGGCAGTTCTGGCAACACCTCCTGCCTTTCTTACATCGTATGGCAATTTGTCTAAAACCATAACTGCAACTGCACCAGCATCTTCTGCAATCAATGATTGTTCGACGTTGGTAACATCCATAATTACGCCATGCTTTTGCATATGAGCAAAACCACGTTTGACTAAAGTAGTTCCTCGAACAATGTGAGTATTTTCAACATTCGTGAACTTGATACCCTTAGGATCAAGTTCAGTAGCAACAAGAGATATTGTCATGAATCCAATGCTTAGAACGTTGTATTTAGTTATTAGTTTTTCTTATGCTTTTTTTGTTAGATCAAACTTATCTCCTATCATTGATGTCAGTCATAAGCTGTTGAATATTATACCTTATCATTAGTTGAGTGTCTATCTACAGAAGCAAGTTTGCAAGAGCGGTGTGAAAGCTCACAATTAATGCTTCGACAATAACCCTGTAAAGTATAATAAGTTAAAGAAAATACAATATGTTGCAATAATTTGGTAGATAGTAATGGGAGGGTGAGTAGTGAAGATGGAACTACTTGTGATAATTGTGGAAACACGCTAGAGGCATGCATGTGTGCATGTCCATATTGCGGCGAAAGAGACGCCTGTGAGTGTTGCCTATATGATGCGGCCACTGGCGGCTAGTCGAGCTTTGACTAACTAACTTTTAATTTCAATTCTAAAGCATTAAAAGCAGGAAAAGGGAGAGTACCTTAATAATGACCCAATCAAAAATCTCGAATTCTTTAACTTGGGTTATCGGAGGAGCACAAGGAAGCGGCGTTGATTCTGCCGCTAATATTTTCTCTAAAGCCTGTTCACAGGCAGGATTATATATTTTCGGTAAACGGGAATATTACTCTAATATAAAAGGTGAACACAGTTACTTTACAGTAAGGGTTTCAGATAAGCAAATTCGTTCACATGTTGATGACATTAATTTACTTGTTTCTTTTGATGCTGAAACATTGTTTAGGCATGGAGACAAGGTAACAAAAGGTGGAGGGATAATTTATGATCAAGATTTAGTTAATACAACTATCCAAGAAGTTCCAACTATAGATGATCAGGCTTTAAAAAAAATTACTAATATGCTGGAAAAAGCCAATAAGCCATTGACTGTCCAAGGAATGTTAGATTATGCAAAGGATAATGGAACGATCCTCTACAATGTCCCATATTTTCAGCTATTAAGAGAATTTTCAGAGAAGATTAATGACCATTCTCTAAGCAAACTTACAAGAACAGTCAACGTAATGGCATTATCCGCATCAATGGCAGTTTTAGATTTTGATATGACAGTCTTAACTAGGGCAATCAGACATATCTTCAGAGCAAAGCCAAAGATCGCCGAGCTTAATATTGCAGCAGCAAATTACTCGTATAACTATGTCAAATCAAGATTTAATTCCACAGAATTTAGATTTAAACTAACAAAATTCCAAACCTTTTCTGATATAATTCTTATGCAGGGGAATCAATCCTCTGCCTTGGGGAAAATATCTGCAGGATGTAGGTTTCAGACATACTATCCCATAACTCCTGCAAGTGATGACAGCGAGTTTTTAGAATCTAATCAGATAATAGAATCCACATCCGATAGCAAAAAAGATTCTATAGTAGTTGTACAAACCGAAGACGAAATAGCTGCAATCACTATGGCTATAGGGGGAGCATTAACTGGTGTACGTTCAGCTACTGCTACTTCAGGACCAGGTTTTTCCTTAATGACTGAAGCACTGGGCTGGGCTGGAATTAATGAAGTCCCAGTTGTGGTATCACTGTATCAACGTGCAGGTCCATCTACAGGTCTTCCAACAAGACATGAACAGGGCGATTTAATGTTTGCCATCCATTGTGGACATGGGGAGTTTCCAAAAATTGTTTTTGCATCAGGTGATATTGAAGAAAGTTTCTATGACACCATAAAAGCATTCAATTTCGCAGAAAAGTATCAACTGCCTGTTATACATATGCTTGATAAGGCAATGGCAAATAGCATCATGACATGCAAAGTTTTTGATCAAAACAGAATCAACATAGATAGAGGAAGATTACTAGAAAATATTATCCCATCTGGTGATACTGGGGTCGCAGGAAATTATCTACGATTCAAATTCGATGATAATCCAATCTCTTCACGCGTAAGGTTGGGGACAGAAAATGGAATATTTTGGAATACTGGTGATGAACATACTGAAGAAGGTCACATTTCAGAAGATCCAGATAATAGGACTAAAATGATGAATAAGAGAATGAGTAAGCTGGATCTTGCCTTAAAAGAGATACCAGCTGAAGACAAAGCAATAGCATATGGCCATAATGATCCATCATCTGATGGCGGTATGACAATAGTAAGCTGGGGATCTACCAAGGGTGCAATTCTAGACGCAATAGATCAGTTGACAGCAGAAGGGAAAAACGTCAAATTTGTCCAAGTCAGGCTGATGCATCCATTTCCTAGCTCTCTGGTAGAAAAAATGTTGGAAAATACCAAAGTTTTAGTAGATATCGAAATGAATTATACAGGGCAACTAGGATCACTCATAAAGCAAAATTTGAATCGTCATATTAACTATAAAATTGTCAAATATAATGGAAGGTCAATGTCTTCAAGTGAGATTTATAATGCTTTAATGTACATAATCAGTGGAAATGCTCCGAGGAGAATTGTATTAGAACATGGCACTTAAACTGGCAGACTATAAAACAACTGTTCATAATGATTGGTGTCCTGGCTGTGGAGACTTTGGTATTCTAAATGCTATCCAAATGGCTCTGTCAGAAATGCAAACGCCTTTGCACCGCGCAACAATATTCTCCGGAATAGGATGCTCAGGTAAAACGCCTCATTTTATCCACACCTATGGAATACATACTTTGCATGGCAGAGTTTTGCCATTTGCTCAGGGTGCAAAGATATGTAACCCTGACTTGGAAGTACTGGCTGTGGGTGGTGATGGTGACGGTTTAGGGATTGGTGTTGGGCATTTTATAAGCTCTGGCAGGCGAAATGTAGACATGGTTTACATAATATTCAATAACGCTGTATACGGTTTAACTAAAGGCCAAGCTGCACCTACTCTAAAATTAGGAATGAAGACAAAATCACTGCCGCAGCCAAATATGAACAATTCTGTTAATCCGATAGCTCTCGCGTTGGTAGCAGGTTTTACTTTTATAGGGAGGGGTTATTCATACGATGTTAGGCATTTAAAGGAATTGATCAAAAAGGCAATTGAGCATAAAGGACTAGCTTTTTTGGATGTTTTGCAACCCTGTCCAACATACAATGACATTAATACAAAGGAATGGTACCAAGGACTAGATAATTTTAACCCTGAAAACGGTAAGCAGATGCCAAGAACATACAAACTCGAAGAAACAGGATATGATGGCATCGTACGCCAACCGTATGAGGTAAATACTAAGATGGGCCAGGCGATCGAAAGGTCAAATGAATGGGGAAGCAAGATTCCATTAGGTATTTTTTATCAGAATGAACATATTCCCACATACCAAGACAGGATCGTTGGTAGGATACCTAATTATCTTGAAATCTTCCCAGCAAAACAAGATATTTCAGATCAAAACAATAAACCTGTTGCTAAACTTGACAAACTTTTAAATGATCTTAGAGCTGACAAATAGAACGTATTATTCTGTTTTTACATTTTTATACATTTTTGATGTATTACTGCAAAGCCATTAATACGCACAGGTTTGTTATAAAACATAAATCTAATGTTTGGTAATGGTAGTAGCTACGACATATATAGATTGAGTCCAATCGATAAATTATAATGATTAATTGCTTATAGCAAACAAGAAAAGTATTTCATCTATTCGAGAACAAAAGAAAATTGGGGAATTTTAGTCTTGGGGATTTAGTCCCATTTGCTCCACGCGGCCATCCATCTATAGGTCCACGTGTTCAATTTTGCGCCTAGTGCTGCTATTGGCACTGTTAGTACTGCTCCTGCACCTGAACCTAACGCTACAGGGCTGTTGTAGAATTTACCGACTTGGGGCTCTATTGGTGTCATATAGGGTGGAAGTGTGGGTCTTGGATACTTAAATGCAACCTCAAGTGGGTCTCTTATCAGCAGTAAGTTAATCATGTTGAACATCGGGAGTGAAAGGCCAATTAGAGTTCCACCAATGATTATTGCAGCATGTTTATTGCGCCTCGTAGCCCAATATGTTAGATCCAGCAACATTGCTGAGGGTATCCATACTGGTACTGTGACGAAATCCATTGGGTATCCTAATGCAAACCATGCACCCTTTGCTACCCATGTGTAGATGGTCATGATGGTTGCGTAGTATGTAGCAGTTCCTGGAACACCTGTAAAGAGCATATAGTATATTGCTCCTACTGCAAGCATAGTCGACTGCGAAATCGAAAATACTACGAATGAAGTCCATGCCCAGTCAGTGTAGAAGATGTAGTCTCCCGCATTAATTGTCAATAGAGTGCTATTTACGGCAACTACAACTATGAATAGATAGTGCGTTGTACGTCTAAGCCAGACCATTACAAAACCTACTCCATGATGTTGTATATAAAATTTTATCTATATTGATCGTCTTTTCACTTAATAACTCACCCAATGCTTTAAATGGCTAAATTCAAAATAAGCAGAAGCCTTTGAATATATCTATCATGCATCACAGCGATGCTTTCGGTTCATTGAAAAAATCATAAAACTGTCTTGATTTATTAAAAGAAGCAATGTTCTACTTGGAATTGGATTTAAAGATAGACAAGTCTATTAATTTCATGCGTTATTGTCCGACAAAAGCATGAGGACAATTATAATAGAGAATCATGATAAATGTCGATTATTTCGAAAAGAACTTTAACACATAGGAGGTGATTAGTCGTTCTGAATGTCGATCATAGCTGAGCATGCTATTTCATAAGCATTCTTGTAATTTAGCCGATAATTTTCTATTATATTATGTGATATGCACGAATATTAAGAAATAAACTATGCAAAAAATAGAAAATAAGATGATTACGCACGAATTGTTTTTTCGCCTGTGATCTTCATAATGAAGAAGAAACCCAATGCTTCAATTACTGTAAGCACAGAGAGCGCGTAAAGACCACTTGGCAACGGATATGCCCATGGATAGACTGTTACACCTACATAAATTCCGCCCGCAGTTGCTGCCCAACATAATGCGAAGCCTAATACGTAAATACCTTTCATGTTTTCAACCCTGCGGCCAATCATCCGTTCAATATCGTCTCGGCTTTGACCACCAGCACCGCCGCCTCCACGTCCACCGCCACCGTATCCTTTAGGTAAAGTCATTAAGTATACAATCATAACATACACTTTTAAATTTTGCTGTTAAGTCCAGCCAATTTAGTTTGGGATTAATCCCACTGACTCAGTTTACCATTAGTCTACTGTTTCTCAGTTATTAAAGGTACAAATATATTCTTATAATGGAATAAAAATAAAAAAATGATGATGGCCTTGTAAGACCAAGTCAATTTTGAAAGTATCGTTTCTGTTGCTGCCTTATGGAATAGATCTACTATACAACTTGCCTTCTAGAGCTAGTTTGTACATTTCAGCTACATAGGGGTTCTTTG
>DATDNG010000470.1:0-8927 GCA_036518375.1 Nitrososphaeraceae archaeon
CCTTGTGTTTGTTTTGCTCCAATACAGAAATTGAGAAAGGACGAAACTCACCATGTAAATTCCTAGTAAGAGTCCATTCAGCACCATCCTTAGTGATAAGTTTGAAGTTCCTCTGATCTTCTCCTTTCTTTATGTCAGCTACCTCCTCTCCCTCTGAAATTATCTTGGCCTCGCCCGGTTTTGGGCCATTAATTATATATTCCAAATCTAAACGTCTATTGAGAGAATGTACTAATAAAAGAATTTAATTCCTAATATGGTTTTGTGTCAGATCTTTGAATGGAAAAATATAGCTGAGCCTTCCGGAAACCTCTAAAATTTGAATCAAATTGTATACAAATAAGGGTATTTTATTTTAGCTCGAGGCTATTATATCTTGTAACATAAAACAAGGTATTACAAAGCCAACAATAAATCTTTAATACCAGAATAATAAAGAAAACTATAGATGTTATGTAGAGCATGCGGAAATGAGTTAATTGCCTTTGAATATTGCCCCGAATGCAATGAATCTATCCATTGGAAATGCAGTAGTTGTGAGAGAGAAAATGAAAAGTCGGTGCATACACATAACAGCATGCAAAAAGTGCAAGATCTTTCGAAAAAGGCTTCAGTTGCTGGAGCGGCAGCTGTAGCGACTTTGGTTTCAGGCTTGTCCAGCATAATATTGACCGCTTAATGGAAATTCTCCTATAACCTAATAACTAGTGGCTGCCTATCTACACACTAGTCTTATCCGTGTCCTTGACTTACTGACATTTCGTCGGAACCAGGACGAGCCTTGATTGGTTTTTGTCTTTTGGATATGTCGGTTTTCTTGCTGAACTAATAATTTGATAAGCATCATGTTTGATCGGCGCCGGCTATGACGTATAATTAAGTCTGCAATACATCGATTAGACGAAGGTGATTAGTTATGGAAAGAGAAAATGTGCTGGATGATGCTTCAATAACATTACAGTGCATTATGTTAAATCAAAACAAAATGGAATGACCAATCTAAACTATAACCACAGATCTGACAATACGTCAACTAGCTCAAAGTTGATTTTTAGTTGTAACTTCATAGATATTCTCTAATTTGTTTGGATATCAATCTGATGATAATAGCCTCTTTTTTATTTATGATAAAAATCCTACTTCTAGAACATCATAGAAAATATGTTGATAGAATGAATTGACAAATAACTTCATTTGGCTAGTCCCCCTCCCCGTAATACATTCCAAGATTTATCTATCCAATTAGATAACTGAAAGTATGCATGAGTATATCACATCCTACGTTAATCCATCATATGGTGAGTGTATAGATTGTAATAAAAGAACTATTCATATCTGTCTTAAATGCCATTATTGTTATTCATGCCATTTCAAAATTGAGAACATAGAAAAGGGTAGAATTCGCAAATATTATCGTCACCGCACTAGAGATATCTCTGATCAGCAATATCCTGTCACGTTTGTTACCTATAAAATAAAGTAAGGTCAATAGCAGCAGATCATTATTGGATTTAATGCACCTAGCCGAGCTAGCCTGCCAATAAAACGTTGATATCTTATAACCACTGCTATAGCCGCCTATATAATATACAGCCTACTTACAAGGCTAATAATACTGAGCATCCAAATACTTACCTCTAGCATTACATATAGAAAGCGTTCATATGACACCAACATCTAACAAAAATAATTGAGTCAAGTACACGAAGTTGTAAAGAAATTTGATGAACTAGAAGACTCTATCAGAACCCATCTTGGAAAAGTCGATCCGTTATTGATTGTCGATCTGATACTACGTCAAAAGAAAGAGAAAAACAAAAATCCAATATACACACTGGAGGTTTTCATAAAGCCAAAGCAAAATACTGAGGAAATAAGAAACAGAATAATAAACGAAACAGGCATGGTACCTGCATTCTACGATGGGGGAACTCATATTGTAGTTGCACACAAGGTTAATCTTGATATGCTCAAGATGATAAACGATATCGAAACTGTAGAAAGGATAAGAGGGACTTATGCTGGTGGCGGCATGGCCTCCATAGGACCGGTATATGAATAAAGGAGCTGTAATGGTGGCAGTTATACAGCAAATAAAAGTACAGGAGAGATACAAATAAGTGACCTGAACGGTTGAATTAGGAAACGTAACTATCAGGCGTCAAAATCATGATCTTATTCAAGTCATTTAGGCTTATGGACCCTTTACATATTAAACTCTAAGACTTCTCGCTCGACACGATGGCGTCCTTGAGTACTTTGTTGGTCTTTAATTCTCCATCCCTAATTGAAGTTTTTATAGTATTCAATGAAAAATCTGCGTTTTCGCAAAATGATGGAAATGGCTCGTCTCTTGATATATAATATACGACTTTAATTTCTGCTCCATTTTGCTCTGATGTTTTCTTATATTTTGGACGAACTTTTTAGAACTTTTCATTATCTTCCTTTTGCGTTCCATCGAACACAATTTTCATCCATGACAGTAGAATAATTTTTCTTGTAAAATTAGTTTTAGTTGAATAATTAAGTGAATTTTTATTTATATTACAGAGGTAGTATATTACTGGCAAAGTCCCTAATTTCTCTTGCCACCGCCATATTACCTACAACATTTTCCCCGAGGGATGCTATGGTCGTGGGGACATTTCCTTGGATGCTTTAACAAAGTACATAAGGCATCTGTAAAAATGGTTTTCATATGGTGTTCAATACCACAGACCATTTCTTCATCAATTTCTATTTTCAGTGCATCTTTCATCATCACTTCAAGTAATCGAGTATTCCTAATCATCTGTTTTCCAATCCTATTTCCTGCTGCAGTCATTCCGACTATGTTACCTTTGTTGTAATCTACCAGATTAGCGTCATTTAACTTGTGGAGCATCTGAACAACAGATGGTTGTCTTATATTAAGCAGTTTGGCAATGGAGCTAACTTTCACTTCTTCACCTCTTTCGCGAATATACCATATTGCTTTTAGGTACATCTCTATGTGTTCTGATTCAGCTGTTCCGATGTAAAGCTCCTCTTGCCTTTCGTGCTCTGATTTTTTTTGCTTTATTGTCTCCAAACGCCTATTAATTGTTGTCAATTAATTATTAACTTTACCGTTAGCGTAAGAAAGCCCCTTTATATCTAAAACTTAGATTCCTTATCTCTGGCGGAGAGCATCTTGTAGCAATAATCTATCAAAGAATTTGTCAAACTTTGCATTGAATATTATATCGTCAGAATATAATCCAAGTGCTATTACTTTTCCTTTTTGATAATTAAGCTGGTATGTTGCTATCACAGGTTTTGCTATCGGCGGGTGATATCTTTCTGGCATGAGATCTGCATCGTAATTCATTAAGATCAGATCTTTTTTATTTGTCATATACTGCTCTTCATGGTGCTTGTATCCAAAAGGATTATTTAGAAACTTGATTTTGCACACATAACAAAGGTAGCTGCTGCCCAGCCAGTCAGATGTATCCTTTTTCCATCTCTCATTAACACTCTTCCATGCAGACTTGCCATTGAATGTCCAACCATGACCTTTGACTAAAGTTACTGTTTGGGTCTGTTTATCGTATTTTACTTCTGCATGGAATAAGTCACCATCTAAGGCAATCAATGTACCACCATTTGCAACAAATCGTTTTAGATTATCATATTCTTTTTGGGTGACGTACTCTTGGTGGCCAAGTATCAGAACATCATATTTATTGTCTAATCCATTTTTCACAAATATGTCAGAAGGGTCGCTACTGCCGTCAACATCAGCATCTGTCAGAATATCAATATTTGATTGCGGAAGCAGTTTTTTCAAATGGTAGGATAAGAAAAGCATTGTAAATGCAGATGATGATAGTGGTGCTAATTGCTTTGGTATTTTGCTTGAGAGTAAATTAAGGTGGGTTGTGACATTCTTTCCTGATGGCGTGTACATAAATAACAAGTAGAATTTGTAAAATGAATTACTGTATGCTGCGGCTGTAAAAGTAGGCTTGACAATTGCAATATTAAACCTCCTGTTGCTAACAACGTCGCTCCGACCTCCACTAAATTCACGAGAAACTTTCAGTTTGTTATTTAGAATTTTATTAATTGATTCGATATTATTATTGTTATTATTATTTCTGCTGCCGCCAGTACCACCCTCATGATCTCTTACACCTACCTTATGAGAAACCTTTTGTTCAATGTCTGTATTTTTATTCGCTAACTTGATGCTATTGTTATTATTTAATAAAATCCCCAATGATAAGGGTATTGCTGCTACTCCTATTGCCATGACTATCAAAACCGATAGTATGATAGTAAGGATCTGTGTGGCTGACAACGATGACTTTCAGTGATCCAATTTTTTAGTTGCCTTTAGGCTCCACCAAGTGAAACTATTAGATCTGTAATAAATCCTGCACACAATCCAACAAAGATACCCAGCATCAGAATATTGTTTGTAGTTTGCCTTCTTCCTGAATTGTACATCAAAAGTGAAACATATACCAATGCTCCGCCAGCGATAGATAAGAATAGTATGTAAGCTACAGGTGAATTCCATAAACTACCTAATATGGTGCCAATAAATGTGGGACCGCCTGCTATTAATCCTGCGAGTATTAGAAAACGTGCTCTGGGTTTTTTTACAAGTCCAGCCAAAGGAGCAGCTATTCCAAAACCTTCAGTAGTATTGTGTGCTCCAAATCCAATTATCAATAGTATTGCCAATCCCGTAGCACCTGAAACATATGATTGACCTATTGCAAGTCCTTCGCTAAAATTATGAGCACCGATACCTATTGCAATCATCATGGCAATTCTGTACGCAGTCACTTCTTGTTGCTGCTGCCCTAGATATTTTTGTTGTTGCTGTTGTTGTTGCTGCTGTTGCTGCTGTTCGGTTAGTTCTGCTCCCCCTGTTGCTATGCTACTACGACTATCTGAGAGTATACTTTCACCTTCTGCTGCTGATAGTTTAGATGATGATTGCTGTTGCTGTTGTTGTTGTTTGATAGGCTTCTTCATGTATTTGCTTTCATACCACAATAATCCTAACAGTCCTATTGCAATCCCTCCAAACATGGCAAGAAGATCAAATATGGCATCTCCTATAGGCGATTTACCCGCAAAAGCATCGCTTGCGGCTGTCTCTGCAGATTCCCAAGCATGGCTAAAGACATCGATTATGAGAAATACTAATATCCCAATTGCAAAAGCATTAAGGAATCCTTTCTTCTTTGCGCTTAAATTCTGGAGTACAGCAAGAGGGAGCCCTAGAAAAATTGTAAATCCAGCAATTAACCCTAAAAGTATAAGTTGCCAGTAATCCATTAATTTCTATCCTTCTCCTCTATACGTTTCATTTATTAATGGCATCTTAGGTTGACCTAATTAGACTAGCCTAATATATATTCTGATCGGTAATTCTACTGTCCAAGCGTAGCTAAAAGGTCTTAGATTCCCTCGTCTTGCAGCAGAATAATAATATGGCTGTGACACATTGCCGCTCTAATAACATAAGTAGCACGGGAATAGCTATAGTAATAGCGATATATATAATAAAATGTAATCAAAAATATATCATATAAATTATGTTCGGGAATATTATTGAAATAGTATTGGCATTAATGGCATTAATCTTAATAGTTACAATAGCTTTTTTCTATCAGTATAATACCATTGCAATTGGCGAACGTTTTGGATACATGTGTGTTACTTTGTTGCTGAATAATGAAACTATTTGCTATCGATAAAAACTAAATGACACTCGCTAGGTTTTGTCTAGCTATGGCCATCATCGGCACCATAACCAACAGCAATACTAAGGCCATTAATATCATTCATACCACTGGATGACTTGCTGTCTCGTGCATATTAAATAGGTATTAGGCCAAGGGTCATTAAACAACGCTATACGTTTTCCAGTAGCACATACCTGGCTTGACAATTCAAAGATACCAATTAAGTTGTATGGAGATAAAAGAGAAGGATCATTATGACCGGGCTGATCCACTCTGCCAACAACGCAGCAGGATATCTTCACAAATCAAGGACCTCTATATCTCACATGTTCTTTTATGAACCTAACCTAGGAGAATCTTTCTCTACTGGCCGTATATTTGAAATCCGCTACTACTTGACAATTATGATGCCACGCATGGTTGCTGGATGTAAAGAACAGTAATATTCAAAGGTCCCAGGTACGTTTGATGCAATTGCAGTAGTAAAGTCCTGGTCAGGTGACAAGTATGCCGTATTAATGTTAAGCTTGTCTACAATAAAATCATGCCTTACAAAATCTTTGTTGATTATTACCAGCTTTTTTGGAACTTTTGCAACTGCGTGTATGTCAGGATTGGTTGTGTTGAAGGCGTTATTTTGTGCAATAAGCAGAGTACCTTTCAAGTTCTCCAAACTGGATTTCTTATGAGGAATCATAAAATTTCCTATAGCCCAGATGCTACCTACTATTACAAAGGAAATCGCAACTATAGCAATGAGGTTGTTTAGCAATTAATTCTAAAGATGCATAACGACATTAAATTCCTATTGTTTGTTTATCATTACATAAAAACCAGTTTGGTGAATGTTTATCTGTAGTAGTTGTTATATTCTTGTTATTCTGGAAGAGGGTCAGTAAAAGTAATGGTAATGGTATTTCCTTTCTCGTCAGTTAGTCCACCTGCTGAGAGTGCTTCTGACATTGGAATGATAGAACCGTCTTTGACGATATCTTTACAAAGATAATTGACATGTGTTTGAATTATTATTATGTCAAATTTGATATAAAAAAATGACATAATAATAGAGGCACAAAAAAATGAACTTGATAATTAATGATAATAAGAAGAATAGGCCGGCGACCTAATTACTTTCATTCATTCAGGCATAAAATTAGAAGGCTTAGGTTTCCAAGTTTTGGATTAAAATGATTAATCAGTCATCATTCAACCAAACAATCAATTCGACATCGTAAAGAAATCTTCCAATTTGCTATTCCCTTTATTTTCCAATTATTTTCGGGAATCTTTGACACAGAACAAAGGCAAGAACAGCATGAGCAGCTTAAGCGGCAGCAACAAGAAAAACAAAAGACAGCCGAACACATGCATATGTTTATTCTGTTTAATTTAGTTAAAGAAGCAGTCTCTATTTGTTTACTAATCATTCATGTTTATTGCGAGTCGTATTTTCCTAGGATTGCATTCTCTTATAATTTTTCTCAGCATATTTTGAACCTTTTGTTACATGCATACATATGTATTTTACCACATGTGTCTATAGGATAAAACAAAAAATTACGCCACAAATATCAGTATGTATTACAGCTTTTCTGAGCACAAATAATCTGGTAATTGCAGAATGAGAGTCCACCATCAAACAATTTTCGAAGCTCTTATGAAACACACACCTACGTTTACTTCTGATTGTTGTTGTATGATTATATTTGAGCTAACAGCACCTACTACTAATACTATTATTATGACTAGCATTATCTCAGTGCAGTTTCTCAGTCATAACCCCATAGGGGATACTAAAATAAATAGTATCTTCTATTCATATTTTAAATTACTATAATAGATTTATTGTCATAGAGCATTATTTAGGAAATTTGCTCAAGCCATATTCAAATATCAACTCCTAGTAAATAAGTAAATTAATATTGAAAAGTAATAGTGGTATTGCTATCTTGGTGATAACTTTCTCTAATAAACTAACAGCAACAAAAACTTTATTGGTTATTTGTGTAGGAGTGTTTGGAACTATAACATTATTTTTGTTATTAAATTTATCCTCATCATTATTTGAACAAAATCACAATACTAATGGTATTGCTGCGATAATTGGTGTAGGCAGCATCAGCAATATCGGAGAGAAAGGAGGAGTAGGAAGATCGGAAGGATCTTTTTCTGTTTTTAGTCTTTTTTCTATTATTCCACAATATGCATATGCTATAGAACATACTATAGCTGTTCAGCACAGTGAAGGACCAAAGATTATGGTAAATAACTCCAATCTCAAGATAGAGACTGTCTTTAAAGGAGGCCTTAAACTTCCAACAAGTATGGCATTTCTAGGTCCAAATGATATTTTGGTTTTAGAGAAAGACAACGGTACGGTACAGAGAATTGTAGATGGTAAAATGTTACCGCATCCTGTTCTAAAGGTGCCTGTTGCAAGCAAACTCGAAAGAGGTATGTTAGGAATTGCTATTGCAAGACATCGAAATAATAATAATGCTGCTGTTACTAATACTGCCAATACTTCAAATACTAATACTTCAAATGCACTAGCTTTTCCTTTCATCCCCTTCAATGCAGAAGAAGGAAATGAAAGAGGAAAATCCACAACAGCAACAACTACGAACACCAACAACACTACCACTTATGTTTTCTTATATTATACACAATCAGGTGGAGGGAAAAATGGTGATGACCATCCCATTAATTGCTACTGTAATTATAAAAATGCTGACGACCATCCCAAAGGTGGAGCTAAACCCATACAGCCATTAGGTAATCGACTTTACAGATATGAATTTGATGAGCACAATAACAAGCTAATAAATCCCAAATTGTTGTTAGATCTTCCTGCTACAACACATAAGGTTTATGAAACAGATCATATGGGTGGCAGAATATTGATTGGTCCTGACAACAATGTATATGTCGCCATAGGCGATGTTGGAGCTCACCTGGGTAAAGCTGAAAACATACAGATGGGAAAGGGACTTAATAGAGGAAAAGGACTTGATGGTACAGGTGGAATTCTAAGAGTAACACAGGATGGTAAACCTGTAGAACCTCCTCTGCTAGGTAATAATACATATCCAGCTAACATCTACTATGCTTATGGCATCAGAAACAGCTTTGGTATTGATTTTGATCCTGTTACTAAAAGACTATGGGATACAGAAAATGGTCCTGACTATGGTGATG
>DATDNG010000471.1:0-2062 GCA_036518375.1 Nitrososphaeraceae archaeon
TGCAGTTATGTGTATTGTGTCACCTTGAAAATATGAAGATCTATCTAATGTCATTGCAGGTTTCTGTGATGCTAAAGCATCTTGTTGCGCTTGACTCAATTTTGTTTCCAGATCAGTTAATTTTCCTTTGATATCTGTTATGTCACTTTTTACTGTACCAAGAGATGTCATGTTATTACTCAATGAATTAATTTGTGGTTTTAGTGTATCAATCTCAGCAGAATAATTTGTTACTTGTACCTGTTGATTTGTTTTAGCTGTCATTACTGAATCAAAAGTAAATGCTCCATATGCTGCGGCAGAAGCTATTACTAGGAGGGAGATGCTTATGGCCGCAGTCATGGATTTTCTCATTTCCCTAAAGTAGTTCTCAAAATATTTAGGGAATGCTACTCTTTGATCAGATACAAAGTGACAGAAAATTGTTTTTTCATATATAATTGAAGAACAATTTGTTGTAATTGATAATGAGCTTTTGAATAATTCTACTCTATCCTACCAAACATAAATTAACGATAAATAAAAAATTAATTTTAATTTGCTAGTTCTTGTTTCAATTAATTATTTTATCAATTAACACGTTAGAACCAATGGAGATATCCAAGTATATAGATACAAGTTAATGAATTGTCGGCAATTAATTTTAGCCAGTAAGTATAATCAAACTCATGAAATATTTGCCCATGATTGGCATTGCTATAGGGGGGACATTAGCTGTCATCATAGCCGTGGTCCTCGTAGGCCAAGGCATGTTCGTTCATTCTGATGAGAATACGACCATCTCTCAAGCCAATAATGGGGCAAATGACATACCAAATACCAATCACCTTGTTCTAACGGGATGTACTACGGATTCTGATGGAACGGGTAAGATAGATGTCAAATGTCCTAACTATGAGGTGTTTCATTTTTCTAAAAATCCTCCAATCAAGGCATCAAAATGGACCAATGTGCAATTTTTGATAAATGATAGCCAATATGTTATCCAATATACTACTCCAACTGGAACTAACCAATACACTTTGATTCCAGACAGTACATCTACATCTTCCCTTAAAATATTCAGTTCTGCAAGGGAGGATATTCAACAGATTGTAGGAAATGTATTTCGAAAGACGCCACCAAAACCCACTCCAACAAAAGACGAATTATATCAATATGCATTAGGATTAATCAATAAGGACAGAACAGATCATGGATTATCTACATTAACATTGAGTCCTATTTCATCAGCTCAGAATCACGCGGATGAGATGTTAAACGTAGGATATTTTTCACATTGGAATGTAGATGGGGTAAAACCATATGTCACATATACAAAACTAGGTGGACAAGGAGATGTTGATGAAAATATTAGCGTTACATCATCATATTGTCCTTCATCAAACTGTATACCATATTCTTTTGATCCTTTCCAACAAATCAAGGATAGCGAATATGGTATGATGTATAATGATGCAGGCTCTAACTGGGGACATAGGGACAACATACTTGATCCAAATCACACCAATGTGAGTTTTGGAATTGCTTACAATGATGAGAAATTCTATTTCGTAGAACATTTTGAAAATAATATCATAAATTGGCAAACTATGAAGCTCGATGGTAATCAACTCCATCTGGTAGGGACGATACCTGCAGGATATTCCATATACCAAATAGACATATTTGCCGACCCGCCTCCAACACCTTTAACAAGTGACGAGCTAAACGGAGTAGCGCCATACAATGCTGGATACTATGAACAAGGAGAACTTGTAGGAGTAATTCTACCCAGACCTGCTGTAGGCACACATTATCCAGAATGTACTCAGGGCAAGGCAATACTTGACACCACTAAAGGCGAAAAATGCGTAGATTATGTTACTTTTACAAATATCAGCACAGTTCTCAAGGGATTCGACATCTCTCCAAATATTTCAAAATGGCAAGGTCCTGGATTACATACCATATATTTTGCTCTGAAAAAACAAAACGGTGAACAAGTATACGGTTCATCCGTGACACTAGAGTATCTTTAACACATTTACAAAACTCTTTTCTTAATGATAAAATAAATAAT
>DATDNG010000472.1:0-3503 GCA_036518375.1 Nitrososphaeraceae archaeon
TATGTGTCATATGACGATGGCAGAGCAGCTATGTATTAGATACATGTAATAGAACGTATAAAAATTTCTTGTTTCAATCTAATCTAATCAAGTTAATCAAGTAAAAACTATACACTATCATCATCCTTTGGGCGAAAGTAATACATTCTCGTTGCAATCCTGAAGGCATCTAAGATGTCTTCGTATGATGTGGCTTCCTTATCAAGCATGCCTTCAACATTACTAGGTGGATTATATCTAGTTCTTTTCTCTAACAACAAAGCTTTAAAGTGATGCAATCGGTTAGAAACTTGTTAATAGTTTCTAAGTATCCTGAATTATTAGCAGTGTAGATGCCATTCGAAACTAATAATACTAGTGTTTGCAGAATGATGTCTCCCATAATACGATTTCCGCAATTATTAGATCTCCAGTGCTTACAACTACAAATAATTTCAATATTGCAAAGGGATACAAAATAGAACCTGTCCTACGAGAGATTTAGCACATCTCATAGATTCGGAATATGGAAAAATGGTAAAATTCACCAGAGAAACTAAATAGACAATAATATTACATAACAAAATGTAGGATGATAACTAGATTCCTTCGTCTTGTTGCTTGAGGCTATCTATTTGCTCAACTTCATAAAAAGTATCCCCATCAGGTCACTTGCATCTGAGTGGTTGTTTGAGATGTTTGCATTTGTGCTGCTTCAGCAGCTTGAGCGGCCTGTGCAGGCTGGACTTAGGCTTGATTTATCTATGACTATCGGGCTTGGCGTCTTTCCATACGTTGAAATTGCTTTTTTGCAACATGATGTCCTACAACAGCGGCTGTAGCGACTGTAGTTCCTCCTGCGATCATTCCACCAACGACAACTCTTCTTCCTAACATAATTTGGATATACAGTGGATTACTATATAAATTTTATCTGGCTACGGGTATGAAGTGTGTATGCATCTTTGTCTGTCGCTAAAGAAATACTTACTGCTGAATGCGATACCTCACAAAATGCCACAAACATGTTCTTATCTGGCTGTTGAATTTGCTGACAAGAGAGTAGCTGTACTTAGTTGCTTTAATCATCGATTATAACCGACCGAATTTCTATAGAACAATCACATTATATAGTTGCATCAATTTTATCTTCATCGAAAAGTTAAATTAAAACTTCCATCAAATATTGGTATGTCTTCTACAGAACACAAACGGATTGTTCACGAATTCCTTGATGAAACTTACAACAAAGGGAATCTAAAAAATACAGATAGATACGTAACTCCTGATTTCATATACCATGCTCGTGGTGAGGATATTGAAGGAATCGAAGCCTATAATGAATGGGTTTCCTCAGATCGTAGCATATTTCCTAATATTCGAGTTACAATCGTAGATAGCATAGCAGAGTCAGATAGAGTTGCTTCAGCTTTTATCGTAGAAGGTACTCAAGAAAAGGAATTTCGTGGCATCCCAGCTACCAATAAGAATTTTGAAACAGTAGGAATGAACATGTTCCATTTTCAAGATAACAAGATAAAAGAGGGATGGGTTGTAGTTGATGCGCTTACTGCAGCAATACAGCTTGGTGCGGTCAAGTCAACATCTTCTGAGGCCGACTAGAAATTTATTTGTCTATCCTAAATGCTATATTTTATGAATTGGCAAAGGTCTAAATGAAGTAGTATCTGCTCTGAACAAGATTAGCACCTACAGTGCCAATTGGTCTGATAGACCTGCAATAGCGTCTGTATTTATTGAATCACGTTGTCTTAGTAACTGAATCTCCTTTTCTTTCTCAGATAATTTAGCTTCAATATTCTTACCTGTTGCTTCTAAAGTTGTATAGTCTTTCACTGTATTAGAGTACTGTTTGATGTTGTTGTCGTCGTACTCTGGAATGATGAAGGTGAAGATATTATTAGTTTGTTTTTCTTGGTTGTTAAAACAGCATATTCTGAGACCGAATGATATGTTAAATCGATTAGCATGTAATAATCATTTAACATTAAATCCTGAACCTTCCCAATTGATTGTACCTCTATAAAGCTGTTGGTTTTAGATGTCAAAATCAATTCTGCAGGTAGCATTAATCTATAGTTACAACCAATGCAATATAATACGAACACAATAGTAGGTAAAGTTAAATAGGATATTTGGGGTAAACTTGCATCATGGCTTGGAGAGTAGCAAGACGTCGCGGGATAGCTGGTGGACTAGTAGTAGGGGGAGTCACTGGTGCTGTGGTGGCAAGTCATTCGGCTAAAAAACAGTACGAAAAAATGGCCCAGCAGCAACAGATAAGCCAAGCTCAAGCACAAGCAGCTCAGGCAACACAAGCAGCACAAGCAGCTCAGGCAGGACAACAACAAGGGTCTGGCCAGGGTAAAAAGGATATTTACCAAGAACTTGAAAAATTAGCTGGTCTCAAGCAACAAGGCATAATAACAGAAGAAGAGTTTCAACAAATGAAATCACGATTACTTTCGAGCTCCTAACTTTCCTAGCTCTGTAAAACACTACGCACGAGTAGCAACTACTAAGGAGCATTGTTTAACCATATAGAAACTCAAGCTTCGCTAAAGAGTTTGTAAGCTTGGGTAGTTTTTTCATTATTATTAGAAGATTTCTTGTTATCTATTGTCACAATTCCACGACTTACTCCATTCCTCTTTAATATCAAGTCAATATCACGAAATGACATTCTTAGCTCTTTTGCAACATCGCGTATGCTTTAGTTTTGATTCTTATACAGATCAACGACAAGCTTTTCTCTGTCGCTTTCGCTGCGAAAATCGTTTAACATTAGAATATTGCTAATATAATACTAGTAATCCCCCACTGATAAGGCTATTTGTCTGTTATCACTATTATCACTGGTGTTACCTCTATTACCAGCTGTTACCAATGAGATTAATACAGAACTTGTACAAGAGAGATAAAGGAGACGAACTATAATGGCCACAGTTTTATGTCATGAAATCTGAAATGGCACTTTGCTTTGAATCGTGTTGAATGCTACTACTACTACTATGTAAGTGTGATTTGTCATCTTCTTTCTTCTTGTCCTTATCGTCATTATTCCATGCTGCCTCTGGCAACCCAACCATCTTTCTGAATATATTGGCAGTTGCCGGACCAAAACCAGCATAGTGATTATTAGCAGACACTATTGCAAGATTGATATTTTTTCTTCTTCCTCTTTCTTCTTGTTCCTTAATTGTTCTTTTGACTTTACTTGCCCACTTCTTCATTTCCATAACTCTATCCTTTTGTATCTTTCCAAAGTTCTTCTCGTCTATACTTCTATCACCAATAAATCTAAGGTAAAGAAAATCAGTAGTTGATATTGGAGGTGTCCTTAGCTCTGCAAGTTGACTCCATACCATGCATATGTTATTGTCAGCAAAGAAATTGTATGCTAAATCTTGAAACCATGTTCTATCTCTAACTTCTATTGCATATCTGAACCTGCTATCTAATTCAGGTACTACATGTTGTCTTAGATTCTCTATTCCTTCAGT
>DATDNG010000473.1:0-5921 GCA_036518375.1 Nitrososphaeraceae archaeon
CTACAATGGAACAAGGACCAAATAATAGAATTACAGCTAAATATACCTGCAGCAGCCATGATCATAATATGACGTCTTTTAATAGTGTAAATGTTACTGGAGTATAGTGAAGTATAATTGGTTCAGGTATATCAAATTTCAGTTTACATGGTCGCGTCCTATATATGCAAAGTAGTTTGTTTGCGGTTCAGAAATAGTAATAAGAAGTATCTTAAAATCAAAGATGTTGCTGAAGAAGTTGTAAATAGACTTTTGACAGATCGAGAGTCACTATTAACTTTGGCTCTTATCGAAGTTGTTGAAGCTTTGAGAATGAATCCTGATAGATTCTTGTTCTTCCTCTTCTACTTCTCCTAAAGCCTATCAAAATTATTATTACAACAAATACCATGGAGGTATTTTAGAGGTAGCAAAAGGATTCCTTAACATGGAGTGTTGGTATTACTGTTGATGTCACTTCTTCCCGAGCTTGAATGTTTTTGCTCCGGTCAGTAAAACCAGAGACTACATTTGCCAGTGCTAAGACAGAGGTTTTCTTTATCTAATTGTTGCTGTTGGCTTGTTTGTTTTTGAAATGTGTTTGATGGAGAATATGCTTGCTGTTGTCTTGCTGTTGGAGAGAAAGTCGTTCCCACAATCAGCATCGCTGATGCCATTATGATTATTGCCATTCGTACCGTTATGTGGTTCATGTACTTATCTCTACGATCTGTGTATATTAGAGATATGGTGACTATTACCCTTTTTTATTTTTTGACTTAAGTGATAGGAAATGGTATTATAACCAATAGCAACTGGAAAGATACTACGAAAATTCTAGTCTAATTATATATGACTCTTATTTAAGATAATAAGCAATGCAAATCTCAAGGTTATAACACTCAATGGATTGAGATTAATAATATTATACGACTCACGCAGAGAAGTATATATCGTCTTGTTCTAGAACTAAGGTCGACGTAAGGAAATATGGACTTTGAATAATGGGGTATCTTTGTTCTCTTTCTTCTATGCAGTCTGTTGCTGTTATTTTATTTATGGCTATGTAGCCATTACAAAGAAGTTATTGTTTGCTCATATCCATTGCTATAGATCTCTATGATATTACCAAATGGATCTTCGCAGAATACTATCTTGTATCCTTTTTCTGGAACAATCTCCCAAAGATTGCTGCGTTGTTTTCCTCCACTGTCTGAAATTTACTACATAAATCCTCAACATTGGGATCTGTTATGCAAATATGCGTAAATCCCGATTTCCAGTATTCAAAGTTCTCCTGACGCCTTTGTGCTTTTGGCTCAATATGCTCAAAGATTTCAAATCCAACCTGATTACCGGAGCCTAGCCAAGCCACTCGCATTTTCTTTAAATCTGGACCATGAATATCACTTACTGCTCTGCCTATTAGAGAATCATCAGCTACAAATTCTACTGGTCCTGCTACCATGGTAAATCCAAGTACTTCCATATACCATTTTATAGCTTGGTCTAGATCAGAGACACTAACCGCTACGTGATTTATTATCTTGGGATATACAACCGAAGAAGAATATTGCGTTGATGATGGAAATGTTTTTGTGTCGGTATTAGTATCACTCATATTCTACAGTTCTTGTTAGCGGTATTATTTATTAGTTATTCGTTTTTCTTGAGAAATAATATTGATCTACAAAACAAATCTGAAGATGTTACTTTGTTTAGTAGATGGAATATTCTTTGCTTTTCCAAGACATACAGGAATGTTCTTTGTTCGAGGCACATTAATTTGAAATATTCTATATACTTTGCTCACCTCATTTTTGGTATGAAATAGATTATGCAAATCCAGTGATATTTTAAATGTTCTACTTGATGACTGTTCATCTCAAGTCATCAATTCTCTTTTCTCTTTTGAAGCGGTGGTATCGAAAAACTCAAAAAGCAACAAGAAAAAGGGTATACCGAGTATCAGATCATTACTTCAAAACCAAAGCAAATCAATTACCGAAATAAATGATGATATGGAAATTTTAAAATTCAAATTCCGATCTGCCAAAGGGTGATTTGTATTTTGCTTCCAAGAAACCTCGTTGGATTATGTTGAGTTAAAAATTAGATTGGAAATTCGAAGAATCAAAATTGACATTCGAGTCATACATCTGCATTGACAAGCATGAGTTCGAAAAATACATATCATTTGCAAGAACAAAAACATCCTTCATGAAAAACCCGAATTGTCTGAAATTTGCATAATTATTTACCATTTATCTGTTACAAGAATCATGAGTGCCTTTCTAATAGTATTTTGAACTAGCTTAGGTCTCAAACTATAAATTCATGAGCGAGACAAAAGGAAGAAATGTCTATCCAAGAGATTGATCAAATATCTATTACAGTTCTCATGGACAACTATGTTGATCTACTGTTATCGAACTCTGCTCATGCAACCAGAGCCCCATTGATAATGAATGAAAAATTCAAAATCCCACCTCCAATAGCAGAGCATGGATTCTCTGCATTAGTTAACATTGTTAAATATGTTCAAAATGAAAATGAAAAAAATAGTGTCGATAACAGTACCAAAAGTAATAACAACTTATTTCTATTTGATACTGGCGTAAGCGAAAATGGTGTAGTTCATAACTCAGATATTTTTGCAATAGATTTCGATCAGATTAAGGGAATTATTTTAAGTCATGGTCATTTTGATCATTTTACAGGTCTTGCTAATATAATTAGAAAAATATCTTCGAGACGATCCGCTGCTGTCAATCTTTTCGTGCATCCTGATGCTTTTCTAAGACGGTGGTTAGTCTTTCCTGATGGAAAGAGAGTAAAGATGCCGTTCCTAGATAAAATGCATTTGGAAAACATTTACTTGCGAATTCATCAAAATACCGGCATTGTGCTCTTGCCCAATGAAAATTCTCCGCTGCTACTCCTTACAGGCGAGATACCGAGAGATACAAGTTTTGAAAAAGGCTTTCCATTTCAGTATGTAGAAAATGACAATGAAAAGAATCTCACACCAGATCCTTTGGTCAAAGATGATCAGGCATTAGTTGCAAATGTTAGAAACAAAGGATTGGTAATCTTAACTGCTTGTGGCCATTCAGGGATTATAAATACGATAAATTATGCAAAGAAAGTAACCGGAATCAATCAGATTTACGCAGTTGTAGGAGGCTTTCACCTTCCTGCAGACGGTGGAATTCACGAAGCAGGGATAGAACCTACTTTAAAGGAGCTAGTGAAAGCTGATCCTCAGTTTATAGTACCATGTCATTGCACTGGTTGGAAAGCAACGAATAGGATCATTGAAACTTTCCCTAAAAAGTTCATACAGACAGGTGTCGGAACAACATTTAACTTTAATGCCTAATTCAAAAATGGAATTAGCGTTTCTTCTTGTATCATTAGAATTTCGCAGATTATGACATATTATTGTATTTCTCGTTATCTCATGATATTTAATAAATTATAACCACACCGTAAACAAATCAATAATCACAAATATAGCATCACTCCATCTCAATAACAATATGAGAATATACAATGCAAGCCCGGGGTTTGGCGCGCCGTTGACAGAAAATGAAATAAGCCACTTTTTGACAAACAGTAAACTAAATATTCATATCGGGACACTTGATAGACAAGAAGAACCAAATATACATCCAACATGGTATTACTTTGATACTACTAACAACAGATTTTACATTGAAACATCCAAGAAGTCAAGGAAAACAGAAAATTTGAATGCAAAGAATGTCATTTACTATTGTGTTGATGATCCCAATCCACCGTACAAAGGAGTCAGAGGTAAGGGAAGAGTTAAAATCTATGAAGATATCAATCATAACATACCTATAGCTGAAAAGATAATGATCAGATATCTTGGAAGCCTTGAACATCCAATGGCAAAATCTCTTATGAATAGTGTTAGAAGGGGAGATTCCGTCATTATAGAAGTATCTCCTAGGTATTATTCGACCTGGGACTATAGCAAGAAATAGAAGTATAAAGATAACAAATACACACCTATAGGAAAGTATCATAGCATCAAGAATGGTGCCAACCGAACGTTTAACTCAATTCTGCATTGATAATCTTTTAGCTTCGATCATAATTACGAAGGAAAATCTCTTCAGGATGGTCAGCCTTACTTTGTTTCTAGAGGGACATCCCATTAGTTCGCATTATTCTGAAATTTACCATTCCTGAAACTATGTCTGAAGCATGATCATATCGTCTAAGCCTATTTCTGAATTTAGTACCCATTATTCCAAACTTTTTGATTTTACTTACTGTATGTTCTATTACAGCCCTCAGTCTAGAATGGATTTTGTTATGGCGTTTTTCCTCTTTGGAGAGTTCCGACACTCCTCCTCTCTTCTTCTTGAATGGCAGCTTATACTTACCAGTAGGATAGTCATTCTGAACTCCCAGATACCCAAGGTCAAGGACATTTTCAACTTGCGTTGGCGTTATAGGATGATTATTCTTGAAAACATCATAATCATGTTTTCTTCCTTTCCTATGATCTGTCTTGTGTAGTATCAAACCTTCACTGTTTACCATATACTGTGTCTTTACAGTATGTTTTTTCTTCTTGCCTGAATAGTAGCTCTTCATTCTCCTTTTGTTCTTTGGCCTTTGTATTTCCTGTTCAGTAGAATTTATAAAAGCCTTGAAACCAGGAAAGTACTCTTCAACTTCATCTATAGTTCTAAGCCTTCTTGTACGTTTATACAACTTCTTTGGCGATGGGATACACAGCTTGACAAGTGGTTCAAGCATGGATATATCCCTACAAACATTGCTCTGGTCAAGATCAAACAAAAATCCTGAAAGTGTGTATGTAATGTAAAGTCTATAATAGACTAGAAGCATCAATAATCTTTCTTTGGTGTTCAGCTTGAATGGTCTACCAGCTCCAACATCTCTCTGTCTCTTCCGTTTGGAAAGACGCTTCCTCTCGTACTCGTTGTACCTTGATTCTACATCCACATAAATAGCATCAAATTCTGATATTTCTAGTCTGGTAAACGACCTGAATAACAAAGGTTTCTAGATAGTCTAGCATAAGACATCAAGAGAATATCGAATCTGTCCCATACAACGAAGAATATAGCTGTAAGCCTTCAATTACGCAACGGGTTGATGATGATCATCCTACATACACTAGAAGATGGAATTGAAATGCATCTGCCACATTGTTTTTGAGAGCTATTCCAAAAGTGTCAAGTGATGTTGCGTACAGGATGTCGCAATTCCGAGGATGGGTGTCTCGTACTATACATGGCTGGAGATGACTCGGATGCAAAGGATATTTTATCAAAACTTGTTGAAGAGATAGGTTTTACGCCTGTAGATACAGGCTCACTACGTGAAGGTGGACGTAAACAGCAACCGGGTTCATCCATATATAATCATCCCATGACAGTGGAGGTTGCATACAAACGCCTAGATGATCTTTTTATGTTATTAGGACAAATCAGCTTCATCAGTCAGTGTTGATCCAGACTTTATTGCTTCATCTACCTCTTTCCCATCAGCTGGATCTATAATCAAATCTTTTTTAGGTCCTTTCTTCTCTTTTAGGCCAATACTGATGGTTGTAGGCGGTAGTAGTATTTCTGTCTCTTGTAATTTATTATCTGTTATACCTGCAGCTGCAGCATCAGCTTTAATGTGAATTTCCTTATTCCAAGTTGCTACGTCAGGAGTATTATCTATGTCTATTATATCTGCAGACGCATCCATGACATCAGCTTTTGTTTTTTCCACTTTTGGCACTTTAATATCAACTGAGGAGAAATCCTTTTTCTCTTTATCCTTCTTTCTTCTTCCGGATATATTATTATTCATAGTGTATATACTCTAATACTAGTTTTCATTCTTATCTTTTGTTTGCACTAATAATATGAAAATCATTCAGGACT
>DATDNG010000474.1:0-2396 GCA_036518375.1 Nitrososphaeraceae archaeon
GGTACGATTTCAACATCTATATCTTAAAAAACCATGCAATATCCCCCTTAAAGAATATCTGGATGAGATGTTGGGCATTGCACTTCAGGACCTGTGGATTGACAAAGGTCTCGCACCGATTTCTGCGAAGGCAAAAGAACGTCTTGGCTAGTATCATACCTTTGATTTTTTCTTAACAATACCGAAGAGTAATGTATAACCACATTTTAGACATTCTTGTGAACTGTTATGACATCCGTAAATGTTGTCAATAACTTTTCTATCAATAAGTTCATCACCGCATTCCAAGCAAAAGTACTGTAGACTCTGACCAAACATAGTAGGGGTTTCTCAATATTATATAGCACCTAATAAATGCCACAAATATTGAACTACAATACAATATCAATAATACAATGTCCCCCTAACCATGAAAAAAGTTGGAATGATAGTTACTCATTGTTCTCATTATTATAGTCTATATTGTATTTAACGAATACAATTACAAGGTAAACCTAGTAATCAAATCTAGAAAAGAATAGTAGAGCAATAAAATACAACTCTTTTTAATCTGATTGTTCATGCCATTGACGGTATGACAGATTCAGCAACAACAAGACATGAAACAACCGGATTGGAGAATATTACTTTTGATATCCTTATTGCACTTGGTAAGGAAGCGCAATTTTTGTACTCTACTATTGATACTTACATAAATGATGCTCAAAAGGCAAATAGAACCGACATAGTGAACATGTGGAACATGATAAAACAGGATAGGCAAAAACATATGCAAATGTTAAGAGAGACTTTAGACAAGGAAGCAAAGGAAGAAAAGCTAAGGAAATAGCAATACTTGCTAATTCTGAAGGGAAGGCAGAATGACCTATACTGCAAGTTATTCTTTCTTATTTCTGCTTTTTACTCCCTCCTCTTGATTGACCGCCACCTAAATCATTTCTGGCTTTGGCCATTTTTTTGTGTTTGCTAGAATCTGTGCTCTTATCTTTAGCTGCATTCTTATTCACTTGTTTGTTGCCTTTTGATTTTCCTACCATCTACAATCAGAATATTTGATTAATAGTATAAAAGACCATCACATCTAATTATTATTAGATAGAACATGCTTATCTATAGCTTTTCTTACCCATTGATACCATTATTGCTACTTTGATATCACCTGTTACCATGAACAAAATAGCACGCTCAATAATGATAACAACAACAGCTTAACAGGAGTACCCTATAGTATATCTTATACAACAAGTTCCTCTTTGTAACCTAATACAACTATTATTCGCTTTTTATATAAGATCCAATACTTGCATATATGAAAGAACAACGTTATAAAAATCCAATACCAACTGTAGATACTATTATTCAAAAGGATTCTCAAATTCTGTTAGTTAAAAGAAAAAAAGAGCCATTCAAAGGTCTTTTCGCTCTTCCTGGTGGATTTGTAAATGAGGGGGAACGAGTAGAAGATGCAGCGAAACGAGAAGCTAAGGAGGAAACATCTTTGGATATAGAACTAGTTGATATCTTAGGTGTTTATTCAGAGCCTAATAGAGATCCAAGAGGACATATCATGTCGACTGTCTTTGTTGGAAAGATTTCTCCTAATAATAAAGTCGAAGCATTAGCACAAGATGACGCGGCTAAAATAGAATGGATAAACTTGGAAGAAGTTGATAATAATACTCACTTTGCATTCGATCATCAAAAAATTATATCTGATTATGAAAAGTGGAAACGGTCGGGTGGAACCTTTTGGTCTTCAAGAGAATCACTGCTACTTTGATCTGAACACATTTAGCATATGTTTTGTGTTCTACTAATGGTGCAGAGATTCTATAAGCAGTATTGGAAATATTGGTAGTAACTAGGAATAAAAAATATTCGACTGGTTAACCAAGGTATTTGCAACAACAACAGTATCTAGTAGTGTATAACCCATGCATCCCACATGGGTTATAAATCAATACATAACATATATGAGCTGTTTACCCCGTCGATCTTTTAGTTTATCTTAAAAGTTATGAAAGATGCCGTCAGTTTTCAATTGCATAATGCATAGATGCAAAAGGTATAGGAATAGATGTATGAAAATACAAACTGCTATTATCACGATTGCTGTTGTTCTTATGATTATTCTATGTGTTACTGCATTTACCACATTTTCTTTTGCAGTAAGAACAAATACTACACATAGCCAATCTATTACTACTAGTGCTGCTAATACTACTAAGACAGTATCTTCACAAATAACAACAAAAAATCCTGTTGCTACTTTAACAAGTGGTACAGATCCATGCGTTGCTCACAAATCCGATACCACTTTTTATTGGGATCACACATACGGTGTGGAAGGTAACGGCAAAGAGAAATGGAATCGACCAAATCCGACGCTTGGGATA
>DATDNG010000475.1:0-4411 GCA_036518375.1 Nitrososphaeraceae archaeon
ACAAAAATATTTCTCCAATGATGCTTTATTTTGTTTCTTATAATTTTGATTAGAAGTAGTAGTAGGATATTGCTTTTTCGTCATCTTTCTTCTTCCAATAATAATCTATTCTTATCCATTGGTTGCAGGAACCGGATTAAGATATCGTCATTATTTCGACCTTCTTGGAAAGCGACTCTGCAGGGTTTTTCCATGCCGTGTTTTTCGGCTAGTACCTGCAGGTATTTAAGATAATCATTCATGATAGAAGAATCGGAATATGGTTTAGCTTAATGATTAAGTGTGGACATTGTATATCATCATATGAAAACAAATTGTCACAATAGGAATAATGAATCGGCTCAAAACCAACTTTTGTGCTATAAGATGATTAAAATACTTATGTTGCAAGTTTAATTATTCATAGAACTATGCTACTACTTGCAGGCTATTCTTACTATCCAACAAAAGGATACAGAAAAGGTTATTCTCGAAATTCTTTTAATAGAAGTCAGATACAACCATAATAATGGATCTGTTTCATCACAATAAAAATATCTGCGATGAATGTGGGCAGAAGTTCAAAAGTTATGAGGATTTGATAGATCATGCCAGACACATCCATCATCACACTATTGTAAAATGTCATGAATGTGGCAAAGAATTCATTCATGAAAAGGACAGATTACATCATGTGAGAGAGGAGCACGAGAAGAAGGCGGACCACAGAAGTCATAAATGGGAGCATGCGCATGACAAAACGACGAACCCTCAAGAGCAGGTCGATGAATACACACACAACTTTGGTGATAATTTTTGAAAGGATGAAATTTTTGTGCGGTCACGATATGCATATTTTGTATATGTTATAAAGAGGTGTGATTTGCCGTATTACTTGGTGCATAATGTATTGGTGTTTCTAGAGATTTGCCAATAGTTTGAGATTTATTGGTTTGATCGTCACTGTTGTAGATTTGGGTTTATTTCGGCTGTTGATTTTTTCCTATTGTTTTAACATAGAAAGAATTATTATTTTCATTATATCCAAGGTCAGACAAAGTTATTACCCTAAAACCATTATCACGCAAATACTTCATTTCTCTATCAAAAAGCGCGATATTAGTGCTCTGGGATGTTCCTAGATTATCTATTTTATGGTATGCCAGTATAGGTATGGCGTTTATTACGCCATTATGATTGTATTTAGTTTGATTATTAACTTCCTGTACAAATATTTGAAATATTTTAGTATCATTATGTGAATAAGTTCTGTCGCGTACATTATGGCTCCATTCTCTGATTACATATTTGTTTGCATATGTGACGTTACCAGCATCATCAAATGTCCTGCAGTCTGTTTGAGTAGAATTCTGCTTCCATCCATCACAATGCAGAAACATCAGATTTGAAAAACCATTTATGGCTAGGTCATAATATTTGCCAATTGCATTTACAACAGTGGCATTCTTAGATCCTTCGCCATGAGGGGTAGCGAAAGCTATGGCATCAACACCATGATTTAAAAGACACTGCTTTGACTGACCTACCTCAAACTCTAATGCACTAGCAGATAAATCAGTAACAAGTATATCATTCATACCCTTGGACTGTATATCCATCCCGTCATTTTGCAATCCTGCTATATCTTGCCAAGTCAATGCAGTTTTTTTCTTATCTGGATAGTTGCATGGGATAAAGAAACTAGCCTTAAATCCATATTTGTCTAAAATTGGCTTGGCTGTTGTGAATTGGCTCTTCCATGCATCACCAAATGTTATAATTGCTACTTTATTATCATTTAGCCCTGTATAATTAAAAGTGGTTCCTTGGTTTCCTTTGGATAATGGTGATGATGAGTTACGATGTTGTTCTCCTTCGTTAGGAAGATATGGAAATTGGCTATAGACTATGATTGGCCAGAATTTTGCTAGAGGAAATACTAATAATACAATCATGGAAATGGTAATTGCTATTAAAATTTTTGTGTTAAGATTGTATCCCATTAGAAAATATTCATTGAAAAATTTAGATATGACATATTAATATTTTTGGTTTATAATAATATCAGTTTCTACAAGTGATTTAAGATGATAGTATGGAAGACATTTTATTTAAAATTTGACTTCAAATGGTAAAACTTCCATACAGAGTGTTTCTACCGCATCTATACAATACTTTTCATTGACACTTATCTAATTATCGAATAATAACGTGCTCCGCTTATGTTACATTCAGAATCAGTTAGTACTGAGTAAACCGATAAAGTATTACTAGGAGCATCGTACCATCAACCATTACGCATTATTGCTTGTGCATAGGTCAAAGTTTTTCGAATTATATGGAAACAAACTCGCATAGTATAGTATAATTGAGCAGCATTTGTGTCTTTTTTTCGACTGTGGATGCTATAACGCAAAAGAGAATAATTGATTCCATCTATCAATCATTACATTATTTGAATCAGTGTTCTAAACAAGATGTTAAAGAAGGTTCTTTCCATGCTATAAAAAACTCCAATCGCACAAACTTTTTGTATAACTCAACCTATGTATCTTAAAGATTAATGTAAAAGATAAACCAGATATTTTTGGAGCATAAGGTCAAAGAACTGCATCCCTTAATAGTTATTGTTTCAATAACGTTAATAATAGGTGCAGTTCTATTTGCAGCCAAGATTACGCCTGAACAAACCATAGTCAATTTTAATCCTGGTTCAATAACTCTAACCTTCCTCATAATATTGTCGGAGTATACAAGAAAAGTGCATCTAGATCCCCGATCCCTGTAGATAGTTGTATTATACAGCCAAATGAATCCTAGAGGTACAGTTTCAATGACGATGGTGTCTTTATATTTGTACAATTCATTCCACAGTTGGTAACACATCCAGCTATAATCAGTTATAGATTGTAACTTTATAGTTCTAGAAGCTTCAGGTTAGCAGCTAAATGTTACAGTCACCTTATGACGGAGACGTTATTTTGTCTTTTTAGAAATAAGAAGTTCAGGCACATGTATTATGTATATGCCAAGAAATCCTATGACGCCACCTAAAAAAGCAAGGTAGATATTTTCGGGCAAATGACTCGCAAATCCTAATTCTTTTAACATCATTTGGATGACGATTGTTATTAGAATGCTGGAAGAACCTATTGTTGCAGTAAGAGATGCACCTATTCTACCAAGGCCGCTAGAATAAGACAAAGATCCGATAAATGGAATTAATGAAAATAGAATCAAGATGGTAACAGTAACTATTAATGATGGTTGTCGAGGCAATGAAAGTTCATCCGGAGATGATATCAAAGGAACGGTATTGTAGAAAAATAACCCAAGAATCAGAAATCCCCCTAAAAGTAAACCCGAAGTAAACATCGATGCGCCTGCGACTTCAATAGAGGAATACTTTAAGATCAACTTACTAAGAAAAAGGACAGCAATTGCAAAACCAAATGCAGAAAGAATCGCTTCTATATCTCCAAAGCTGATTATTGATAATAACGAAGATACTGATGTTAAAGTTGTCTTTACGGCATTGTTATTGCTAACAACAACAATATCTACATCACTTGCCAAAGCCATAAAGAATCCCATGAGTCCGATACTGATACCAATAATCTGGAATTTATTCAATCTCTCGTTCAAGAATATCCTAGCTAGAACAACTATAATGACTATTTCAATAGGTCCAGCAATAAGAGCCTCTTTTGATGCACCTATCCGGTTAATGGAATCATACCATGTAAATATTCCTAGTGAAAGTGACAAGGATGCCAATATAAGGATTTTCCATGATTTAGTGAAAAGGATTGGTATCAGTTTGTTCCTTTTAAAGAAGAAAGCAGCCACAATTAACAGCATTATCCCGGCTAACGTTATGCTTGTAGCTGAAAGCATAATTGGGGAAAATTGTAGGAAAGATGTTGTCAGATATTCGATTATGATGGATTCGACCGAAATGGCAAATGCATAGACAAAAACTATCCAAGACTTCTGAGTTAACAAATAAGACAACAAATGATAATGGCGGGATTATTCCTTATAACTGATGGAGAAACTTCCACGCTCAAAATCTTGGTAAAAGATAAAGTTTATCAGATATTTTAAAGAGCTAAGGATAATATAGCTATATTCAAACGTTATAATATTCACGAATTTCTTTCCTACGCTATCACTAATGCTAACGATAGCAAGTACTTATAAGAGCTAAATCATTGTTTAAAGTTCTTTTCCTACCCAAGGCATTTTTTCAAATTATTGTAATAATTTTAATGATATTATCATAATAATACACAAACTTCGTTATTGGACTTGTTCTAATTCTGATTCATAGTATATCGATATACGTAATACTAGCCGCTTTTGCTTATAATCCGGTAAAAAATATGTGATGACTTACGATTGTTTTACAAAATATGTTGTTAACCATTTG
>DATDNG010000476.1:0-2834 GCA_036518375.1 Nitrososphaeraceae archaeon
AAATGCAACTGCAGTACCTGTTGATGGAATTACAAGATTACTGGGAAGATAATGAGCATTTTGATGACTTATTGTTCTATTAGAACTATCAAATTCATGTGTTTCATCAGGTAAACTAATTATAAATCCTTTAACTGAAGATGGTAGTGATACTGTTCCTGTATCAAAAACAGATTTAGCAGATGGTATATTATTATTATTATTTCCTGCTACTGATGATGAAGACAAAGATGATGACTGTGCAAATGCAGCATTATTTAGTAAAGTATTCGAAATAATGCTGAAATGCATAATAGACAAAATAGATGATAAAACGAATATTATGGCAACTATGATACAAGGTTTAGTATATGCAAATATTCCTTTGTAATTTCCTTCTCGCATGTTATTATTTAGTATACCTCTGCGAACATTGATTTAATCATTACGGAAAAAAACTCGCTATATATTTATTTCTAATATAGAACTCACCTAGAAAGTAATTTGATAGATCGCTCCACATTGCGCACACTGAAAATGATAACATATTTTTTGCTTATAAAATGAAACGTGAATAAATTAAATAGCAATATTGATTAAAGTGCATGATAACAATAACTACATGTTACATGTTGAAGTGAGATTTTTGTTGATAGTCAGCCTTATGACAGTTTCTTTTTGTGTAATTTATTCGTTGATATTTATTCATGCCTATGCTGATAACTCGGTCAACATAATAGAACAGAGAAAGTTCAGAGATTCTGATGGCAATCTAAACGTTATAGGTGTAGTAGATAATAATGGCAAAGTGCCTGTTGCGGTAATAGTTGGATTGAATGTTACTGGCAAACATTCTACTACCACGTATACAACAACTATCAAAGAGCCAACATTTGGTAGAACCATTTATCCGTATGAGGGTGCACCGTTTAAATTTATTATCGAGCCTGAGCAATCGGTTACCAGTAAGGCATTTATCACTAATATTAAGCAAATCTCAGTCCCGTACTACAACCTTATGAGATTGAATTACTCAAACATGCCTCAAGGAAATGATAGATCTCTTACCGGAACGGCAAAAAATATTGGTCGCTTTGATCTTCACAATGTAACAGTATATGCGTCGGCCCATAACAGGAATGGAATGCAGCTTGATTCTGTTAGAAGTCACATAATTCCAATCATAAAACCAGGTCAAGAAGTAGCGTTTACTGCAAAGCCCTATCCAAGTGTAAAGTCAGAGATATTCTATTATAGCTGTGCTGGATTTGATTTGAATGCTCCAATATCTACATTGTACGTGGGCAAAGGTCAATTTATCGCCTATGATTTACGTGCGCTAGCGAGGATAAGTGATTTTAAGTATGATAATGCAACAGATAGTATCATCTTTGGAATAACTTACTATAGTCCGAGCGGTGGACCACTGGATTTAAAGATACCCCAAGTTTCGGAAAAACAATCCGTATCTGTCATTATGGATGGAAAATTGTATAATCAAGCATCCATAAAAATGAATGGAAAAACAGTGTCTATAAACTTTTTTGTTCCGCCTCAAGATCACCTAGTTCGGATTAAGGGAATTAAGAGCAGTTAGCTGCATCATATCCTGTGAATCATCTCTATCATTTTTGGCAGGACCGGGACCAAAATGACCCAAGGCTACATGTCCGCTGCTGGTTTTTAAATATCTGCTCACTAATTCCTTGACCCATAGCATTCAGGAGTTGCACGCAGTGTTTTCCGACCGCAAAAAGGTTCCCATAAGATAAGTATCTCCTTAGTCATAACTGATCTCATAAATAAATAATTTTATAGTCTTTCTCTGGTCTTCTGTAGACCAATAATTACCAACGGAATCGAATGGTCTGTGACTTGGGAGTCCAAGAGAATAGGAATTGCTTGATGTCCTATTTCAAGAGAAATATCAAGTGTTATTAGAAGAGATCTCAACGTAAAATTAACTCCTGTACAAATAGGTCAACGTGTAAGGAACTCCTTGGAAAGAAAAACTCATTTCAGATATCATATAAGATCATATGCTACAAGAGCAAAAGCAGTAGCAAACGCCTGTAGCTATAAAGGAGATTATTTTGTCTAGATCTCTATGCCGCCGACCTAAAGTGATCTATTTGATAAATATATGAGTCCTCATAGTTGGCCACAATGCCAGCATTCAAGAATCACTCTAACTGGTAGGCTCATTTGATGTCTATTCTACTAAAATTTAACGAAAGGCTAACATATTTAATTATAATTGTACAAAGGCAGCGAAAATAACATGGGCAAGCATCCAAGCGATTCAAGAGCAGAGATGACAATTATAATGTTGCCTTCAGATGCTAACCCCAAAGGCAACGTATTTGGAGGTGTTATACTAAAACATGTAGACCTTATAGCTGGCCTATGTGCCAAAAGGCATTTTGGTCGTGCCAACACGGTCACAGCAAGCATGGACAGGGTAACTTTTTTGAAGCCGGTATTCATTGGTAATGCATTAATCCTCTCTGCAAGGTTGAATTATGTAAGAAAATCTTCTTTAGAGGTCGAAGTTACTGTCGAAGCGGAAGATTTAGACGATGGCATACGAACTCATACGGGAACAGCATTTGTTACCATGGTTGCTCTTGACAAGTATGGAAAACCTACCCAAGTCCCACCGCTGATACTCGAAGAAGATGACGACAAAAGACGTTTTCAGCAAGGTGAAGCAAGAATGCTCTCTCGCCTAAAAGATGCAGGACGAATTTAATATAATCGGACGTTCTAAGTTACAATTATTTTTAAAGAGGAATTAAAAAAGAGATATGCTACATGTTTCCATTAATAATGGTTTTATGTTAATAGTACTGCAG
>DATDNG010000477.1:0-12532 GCA_036518375.1 Nitrososphaeraceae archaeon
GTAGTGGAGGTTCTATTTGTCGAGGTAGTCATTGGAGCCATTTTCTACCTTTTGGATGTCACCGGGAATTCGAGCAGATATCGCTATCAGTCAATCCTTACAATTAAGTGCGTCAAAGGAGTAGCTGATCGCTGTATGAAGACAATAAAATAAGATTCTAATGTCTAAACAATGCACCTTAGGTATTAATACTACAACACATTGACACAGATTGAATAAATTATAGCCAATGCTCATCCACTTATTTATGCAAATGTTTTATATCACCCTATCTTCTAACATAAGAAGATTTTCAAACATGGCGTGGCTCAAAGTAGCCCATAAATCTGAAATAGGTGACAAAAAAGGAAAAGAAATCAATGTTAGTGGCACAAGAATTGCTTTATTTCATGTCAATGGTAAATTATATGCAATAGAAGCCCTTTGTCGACATCAAGATGGGTCATTGGCTCCAGGACAAATTGATGGCGAGGTGGTCGAATGTCCTTTGCATTCGTGGCATTATAATATTAGAACAGGTGAATTGCTAGACTATCTGGCTGGTGTAAAGCTAACCACATATAAAGTGGATGTAAAGGGAAATGATGTATATTTGGACATCTAGTGCTGCGATAATTATTGAGTCATCCTTCCGTATATATTATCCAAATCCCACATTGATCAAATTTGAGGCTATATAATACTCTTACAAGATTAGTAGAAGAACTAGATCATCCAGGAAATATTATTCGAATTTATTTGTGTGGCCTCACAGTTTACGATAACTCCCACATAGGTCACGCAAGGACGATAATTCTGTTCGATGTTCTACGTAGATACCTTCTATTTAAAGGTTATAATGTAAACTTTATCCAAAATTTCACAGATGTTGATGACAAAATAATCATCCGAGCAAAAAAAGAAGGATTAACACCAGTAGAAATAGCTGCAAAATATATCCATAGTTATTTCGAAGATTTCGACTGCCTTAACGTCCTGAGAGCCGATCAATATCCTCGTGCAACTGAGAATATACAAGAGATGCTCAATTTAATTGAAGGGCTAATTGAAAAGGGTCACGCGTACGTTTCCAGTAACGGCGTTTACTTTCGTATAAGATCTTTTCCCGGGTATGGTAAGCTATCCAAAAGATCAATCGAGGAATTAAAATCAGGTTATAGAGTCGAGCTTGATCCATCTAAGGAGGATCCACTGGATTTCTCATTGTGGAAGTTCTATTCAGAGGCACCACTGTGGGACAGTCCTTGGGGCAAAGGACGGCCTGGCTGGCACATTGAATGTTCTGCAATGGCACTAAAATATTTTGGCAGTACCTTTGAGATTCATGGCGGCGGCTATGACTTGGTTTTTCCACACCATGAAAACGAAATAGCGCAATCTGAGGCTTTTTCTGAAAAACAGTTTGCCAAGCTATGGTTACATATAGGAATGGTTACAACCAATTCTGAAAAAATGTCAAAATCACTTGGTAATATTGTGAGCATCCAAAAAGCTCTTCATCGTTGGGGAATGAATACCTTGAGAATTTATTCTATTTCTGTTCAATATTCAAAGCCCCTAGATTACACAGACAAGCTGCTTACAGAATGCATGCAAAGATGGCGCCAGATAGAGACGTGTGCATATGAATTGCTATTTGCCAGTGGAGAAAAACCAGGGGAACTTGAAGCTATACAGAAATTATCTGATGAATCTATGAAGGCATTTCAATCTGCAATGGATGATAATATGAATACAACATTAGCTCTAACAGAACTTATGAAATTTGTTACAGAGATAAATCGCTATGCTGCAGCTGATAGACTTACAAAACCTATGTCGCAGGCTGCGCTTAAAGTCTTAAAGATTTTCATAAATGTACTTGGGCTTAAAGTGATGGAAGCCACAGATGCGGAGAAAAAAGAAATTGACGAGTTAATCGCTAAGCGTAATAAGTTGAGGGCTGAAAAGAAATTTCAGAGCTCTGATGATATTAGAAAAAAATTAGTTGACCAATACTCTGTTGAGCTGATGGATCACAAAGACAGAACTATTTGGAAGAAAGTAGAAAGCATCTCTATTAAATAAGAAAATAGGCATTTATTATTGTAACATTTATTTCACTACTCTTGCCAACAGCTGGCATATCTAATGAGACAAAATCAAAAGGAGCGAATTTTCATTTTTGCCGGATTAGGCGTAATTGGATTGATAATATCTTTCCTCGTATATTTGCAATTGGAAAATGCTAAGGAACAGGCCTTCGCAGAAGCGTATGGGAGGCTTGTAACAGATTCAAGGGCATTGACCCAAACTTACCAAACTGAAATAGGTAAATGGAAGTCAAAGCAGTACAATAATGGTACTATGGTTTCTATTACTGATCAATACCTGCCAAAATTTCAATTGTTAATTGATAGAGCAAAAGAATTACAATCCACAGGAAAATACTCAAAATCTCGTGACTTGAGTATACAATCATTTCAATCAGAGTTAGAAAGCTACTGGCATTTTCGCAGTTTCTTGGTTACGGGAGACAGAGCCGAAGATGCCAAGTCAACCCAGCTTTTATCTGACGCGCTAAGATATGAAACATATGCCTTTGCTGCTTTTAACTCTCATTGATTTAGCTTTTTTCTTCCGTCTTTTTCACGCCAATCTAGATATGGGATTATATGATTGTCAACCAAAATGTCTGACACTTGGGTCGCTTTCTAATATGCTTAAATATCAATTCTCTTAAGTTTGCTCGTGTTCAAAATCTTTTTATTTCTTAGTATTATGCTATTGTTGTCAATCGCTACTGTACAGGGGAGAGATGGCACTGTATTAGCACAACAAAAAGGGAAATTAAACCACCAACCGCAGCTACAATTTGCATTTCAAAAAGCGTCTTCGTTCGTGGATGAAACTAATTTTATGCATGTTTATGGAGAACTGAAAAATCTATCAAACAAAGCCATGAAAAACGTGGTAGTAACGGCATCCTTCTATGACTCAAAGGGCAAGCTGCTAAATCAATTCCGGCGATCATCAGAACTACGAACTCTCAACCCAGGGGATGTGTCTCCTTTTGAAATACTATATATTGATACCAAAACTGTTAATGATGTAAAAAATTATACACTGTCTGCAACAGGCCAACAGACTGAAATGAAAGCAAGAGCATTGCGCATAATTTCTAATTCATCTAAGCTAGATTTAACAGGGGTGTATTATATCAAAGGTAGGGTTGTAAATGAAGGATCCGAAGATGCAACAAATTCAATGATTATTGCTACTTTATATAATAAGGATGGAAAAGTAGTTGTTGTCGGGAGGGGTCAGACAGAGCCAGTAAACATTTCATCGCATTCAGAAGCAGCTTTTGAGTTTCCTGTGACTGAAGCATTACAAACATATAAAGTGAAAAGTTATTCAGTTTTAGCTGACTCAGACCAATACGTTGTTGTTCCTGAATTTTCCCAATCTACAACCATAGGATTATTATTTTTGATGGTCGCTATAGCAGTGATATTAAATAAGACAACGAAATTAGTAATTACCACGTGAACAGATTAAGGTTTAGATGGATGATCCAAATACTAATAGGATGCCTGCACCTATCGCAAATTTACGAGTTGCAAGCCATTCACATGCACTCTTCGAAATGTAATAAGTACTTCCAGCTAGTGGTTAGTATATATCTACAACAATTAATTTAAATGCCCTGACTGATGCTTTATGATCAGCTTTTCAAGCATAACAGTTTTTTATGGTGATTATAGACATATTATTATTGTCTCCTCCTTTTAGGCTCTTCAAGAAGAAAAATGATATCTTTCAACTGAAAAAAGATATTAGTGTCAGGCAACTGCATGATACTACAAATTCATTAACGGTTTCAGAGGCACTCGAACTTTTGCAACACATTGAATCAGAAAGAATAAAAACCTTGACGAGTAATCTTTCACCTATTAAAGAGTCAGTTGTAAAGTCTCTTGGGTCTATAGATAGAATCGTAAATAACCTAGAGAGAGATGATATAAAACTTGAAGAGGTAAGATTCAAATCAATTGTAGAAAATTCAAAAAGAACTGTGGTATCTTCGCTTAGAAGAGAAGCGTCATCGAATTTACCTACGCTGGAATCGATCCATGAAGTAAAAAAATTCAAAGAAAAATTGGAATCTATAATAGATCGCATTGGTGAGGTTAGCAGTTCACATAGTAGAGTTATGAATGTATTTATGAAAAAATATGCTGGGAAACTGAAGGGTGAATTTGAAACGCTTTCATCTTTACTTGAAAAGATAAAATCAGCGACATCTGAGTTTGAAGAAGAAAATGCAGTTATCGCAGAATGTATAAGTCTCATGAATATGTTGTATCAGAAAATAGAATCTGCCAAAGCTAAAGAAGATAAAATTGAAAGTACATGCAGACAAGCAGAGACCCTGAAGCACGATCGCGACCAGCTGAAGAATCAACTAATCAGCTTGGAAAGCTCTAATCAATTTAAAGAATCTTATCGCAACCTTGAAGAAATAAATTCTACAGAAAAAGAGGTGCAAGAATTCCATAGAGAAATTCTTGACCTATACCGCCATGTATCTAGAGCCTTTACAAGGTATTCTTATGGCATGACAAAGGATACCTTGGCTCGACTTAGAGTTTTGACGGAAGAACCATGGAAAATCTTTGATGCCGATGTTTCGGCTTATAGTTCGCTTCTTTTTGAAATTCAAAAAGCTGTGAACTCTGGCAAAATTAGGCTTAAGGACACAGAAAAAATTGTATATTATATGGGTATAATATTAAACTCACTTCCAGAGCATCAACGTAGAGCGAAAGAGATAAACCGCAAACTGCATGTATTGCATGAAAACAAAGATCTGGTAGTTGCAAAGAAATCAATAGAGTTAAAGTCCGAGATGGGAAACTGTGATAATCAGTTAGAAGAACTTGAGAAATTATTGGATCAATTAAAGCAAGAGGTAAGAGAAAATAATAGTGAACGTGAGCACATGATAGGGCAGATAGAGGGCTACCTATCTCAAATTACTGGAAAAAAATACTCTCTAAAAGAAAGGATTATTAATTCACAGAGTAGCCAAATGTAAGTTAAGTAGTAATTTACGTGTCCCAAATATACTGACAATAAAAAACTAACTGCATTACTAGATGATACTACAGAATATATCATTATATGCTCGTCTTGATACTGAAATATATCTATCGATGGCTGCTGCGCTAAGTAATGCACTTGAATTAGGTCATAAGGATAATGCTTATTACACATCATTCACCAAAGACGACATACAAGAGTATACCTTCAATACCTCCTGTTAATAGGATTTGAATAGTTACAATGCAATAATTGAATACCAAATAGCGATTTTAACTCGATATGTGCGTCTGTCGGAGTCATATGATTTCATATGATAGATGCCTTTATGTTTCTTTAATAGAGGAATCACTAAAAACTTGAATCAATAGTTGTGTGCAAAGAATATCTTTATCTATTGGGTGCGTAATGAATACTCATGGCGTATGAAGACATTCTCTGAAACCTTCGAAAAGTATTTGAATAGGTAGGCTTCAAAAAAGAAGCTACTATTTGTGTCGTTCTGTAACAGAAAGGTCTTGTTTCTCCATCCATATATGTTTCTTAGTTGTGCATGTATAGCATTAGTAATACCAGCACGTATTAATCTAGTTCCAATCTTTTACGTCCTTCAAATTTAGGCAAATGGCTGGTCCTAATAGGCCTCTTTCGATAAGGAAGACAGCTAGACTTGGTATCTGAATTCATGCTTATTTATTAGTTGTTGACCTAGCTGTGTATGAAGGTACATAACAGCAACTAGGAAGGCTGTCTTTGAATAATTGCTTTATTTATTATAAATCACCATATTTAGTTGGACATTGCCTGAGTACGCTCGAGAAGTAGCCAACATTATATTAAGAGGTTAACGCCAGAATACCGAAAATACTCCCAAACCTGCAATAGCCAATCCTCCATAAGCAAGGAACATGATTCCTAGAGAAAAACTGCCTATAGCTATGCCTATACCAGTTGCTATCGTAATTGCTTCTCCAATTCGCCTTTGATTTCGCATAAGCTAGGCAACATATAAACAACGGATAATAAAAGCATAATGACTATGCAATGCTATTACTAGAAGACGTTGTTAGTGAACAAGCAGAACAATGGAGCGATTTTTTTTGAAATATATGCAATAAACTCTTTAGATTTAGGATACTGAAGATCAGAACTACTCTGAAACTAACTTAAATTAAGGCGTTGTTATAATCACATCATAGGCTCATTTTAGAAGGATGACAAAGGCAGACCTTTATACTATTATTACTACGGCATATGAATTCCATGGTTTGCTCACGAGACATAATTTAAGGCACAGGCAGCAGAACAGCGGTCTCTTAGTTGCAATCTATCCGTGATTTTATTATTTTGACTAAATTATGCATTTCTATAGCTTTGATATATGACTTTAAAAATAAAAAAGAATAAGAATTAAAATCGCCTTTGGGAGGCCATGATGACATGAAGCATATCTTAGACCATCGGTTGAAGATCTACGATGGATGATATGTTTTAAACCAACATGGCATAAAGTATTGCGATAGAATGCCGTATTCATCCACTACCATTACCCCGGATGATCTGACCAAAGCAAAAATAGTATATATGATTCTTAACAGGGAAACAGAAAATGCACTGCAAAAGCTGAGCAAATTCTATAATGTCACACCGCCAGAAATAGTTGTCGGAACGGTCAAAGGAAAGCGCAGGACAGCGTATGCCGTCTATGTTCAAAAGGAAAGAAGAATTTATGCAACGAACTCTGATATCTTTTACAATCCCTTCGTAGTGTTGCATGAATTTTATCATCATGTAAGGACAAAAGGTGGTATGCACAGGGGATCTGAGAAACATGCTAATATGTATGCGAAAAGTTTCGTAGACTCTTATAATAAAATAGTTGAGCATAGATGATCAGAGCTGCTAGGAATTTAATATTTCATCCCAAATTGCACCAAAACCTGCTCTAATGATAGCTGTCTTTAGAGTAATATAAGCGATCTATTGGAAATAGCCTAGATATAGTGATAGGTTATTTTAAATCGAACGTGACCTTTCTTGTACAGCTAGTAAGATATATCGACTGTTGAGAGCAAGTCTTGAGCAAGGTGCTATGAAAAAATTTAGTACGGTATTACAATAGATACTACAGATACATTTAATATTCTATATGAGTTAAAAGGATTTGTTATGCAATCCATAAGTACGAGTTTTGTCACCGAGGAGAGGAAAAGAGCATTAACCCTAAGAGAAATTGCTCCAAAATGGGCAAAAAGATTAGAAGAGAGAAATAAACTTCCATTTCCGCTATCATTAACATGGCTAAAGTGGTATTATGAGCTTGATCACCCTTCAAAATGTGTTGTTGGAGAAGCCAATAGTTATAGCCCTTTTTATCAAAAAGAATGTAAAGAATGTGATACTCTGGGCTGGCGATTTGGATCCTCCTTTTTATTACGCTCATCATTACAGCTCCAAGAGAATATAGACGCATTTGTAAAACATTGGAATAAAAAACACAGGGTATAGAAAAGCCGTATTATAAGTAAATGGTTTGGGAAGACGCAAGCATCAGCAGGCTTTATTTACAGTGAACCCGTAATTGAATGGATGAAATACAATATCTGTCAACGCTAAAGCAAATAAATATTTATGGCAAAACCCCTTTAGTGCAACGTTCAATGAGGTTAGTCGACTGTCAAAAACTATATGCACGTTATCAAGAGTTTTTACTTTCATGAATCAAATTTCCGAGTAGTCTTTGCATCATAAAACCATCATACAATATTAAATTTGATCCTTGTTTAATGGCCTTACTTTTATTTGCTATGAGGTTTCTTTCAAATGCTGTATAGTCAGGACTTAGTTGATTTCGTCCTCTCTCGTCATGGTGGTTGGCATACATTGCTGTTTTAATTCATATGCTCTTGTAGATGCAAATATTCCCTGCTATTATCTCAAAATCTTCTGGATCAACAGTGTATTGTAAAAATCCTGACATCTATTGTTAATGGTTACACCATAGTTTGAAAAATCTTCCATATATCATCAGCTACTCTATAGCTGTCCAATGTTTTTGTCGCAGGATCTGAATAGAGATGGATATATCGAAATCTCATATTATTAGTGTTATTAACATAACATTATTTTTAAAAGATATCAGGATGATTGAGTTGAATTAAAAAAATAAAAACGAACCCTTGTCTGGCCGTCTTAACCTTTTTGATTTCCGAAGGTTTGTCGTCTAATGTATATGAACAGGCAGTTCTTTAAGTTTGCCTACTGCTATTTCTGCTGCTTTCTTGCCAGACAACAGCATGGAACCAAACGTTGGACCCATCCTTGGCAAACCATGTGTTTCAGTTACAGACATTCCAGTTGCTATCAAGCCAGGAAACACTTCGCCTGTATAGTTGACTACTGCATCTTCACTTCCTTCGACCCACAACGGATCCATACCTTTCCATTTTACATAACCACGGTCCATTAATCTCTTCACGGCAACAGAATCATGGCCTGATGCATCGATGACAATCCTGCTTTCTAGTGCTACTGGATCTACGCAAGTGACATTTCTAGGTAAAGCAGAAACTGGCATCCAATTAACAACTACGCCGCCTACGCGGTCATTCTTTAGTACCAAGTCATCGAATTTTGTCAATTGCAAGAACCTGACACCTGCGTCACATGTCGCGGCAATAAGTTTCGAACACGCGTGCGGGCCCCATGTTGCATAAAGTCCTTCTCTGATTTTGCGATAAGGCACTCCTAACTCATCCCATATTTTCTGAGCCGGCGCTCTGACAGTTACAGGATTCATCATATATCCTCCCACCCAATAGCCTCCGCCAATGTAATTATTCTGTTCTATGATAAGTGTCTTAACCCCCATTCTTCCTAGATCTCTGCCGGCAGTTAATCCTGCTGGACCTGCGCCAATGATTATTACATCAGAATCTGTGTATTCTGCCATTGTTTCGCTAAACATATTCGCTATAGTTCTTGTAATCTCCTTCTCACTTACATCAGCGAAAATTTTTGCCATAGACATTATATTCTCTTTTTTGTGATATTAATATATCTAGCTCCTTACTTGTTAATACCTGACCATTGCAAAAAAGCAGAAATACACACCAATAGCGCTTGCGATTTTGCGGAACCAAAATAAATCTTCCAAATGCTGCCTTTTATGCATGAAGGCTATATGTGTTCTAGCCTACTTGACGTCCTTCCTTGCTTTGTTCTATTCCTCTTTTGCGCAGCAAGAAGAAAAGTACTACGAGAATAATTGCAATAAGGATATAGTTTACTGGAGGGCTGATCGTCTTTGCAATTAATCCAATACCCGGGATAATATAAACCACTTTTCCCCTGTAATCATTTACTGTAATAGGATAATCAACTCCCGGAATGGATCCATCATTGGCGTCCCCTTTTGTTACAATAATTCTTTGTCCATGCAAACCGGTCAGAATTTCAGCAACCCTATGTACAATAACTTCGCGATGCCCTGTATCCTCAACTACTCCAGGGGATTCAAAGACTATAATATCACCGATTTTCAAATTATCAAACGAGGAAGAAGAATCAGAACCCATGCCAGCATATTTAATGAGCAACATGTCTCCTACTTTAAGTTTAGGTACCATGCTCTCGCTCGCTACGACGTAAAATGGGTTATTTACGCCAAAAACTGCTCTAATACCGAGCCAAATTACTGCCACGGCAATAATCACAATTATGACACACTTGATTTCAATTGGAATCTTCGAACTTCTTTTCTTTTCCTTACCTAACAATTTTACACCTTCACCTTATTTTCTATTGTATATAAGCCATTAGCTTTAACAACAATAATTCTTACTGAAACTTTCTGTGCCTTGATGGAGATTAGTTCAAAGAACTGTATTTGTCGCCATGCTATGACCACATCATATGTACACATCTTCTTAGTAAACTATTGACGCATTGCTATTCAAATACACAGGGAGGCGTAACCCTATGCATAAAAATATTTTCTCATACACCACCGATAGGAGGTTGAATCTCTCTTACACTTAGATTTTTAAAATCCCATACAAGGTTATCTGACCTGAATGCCACATCCGGGCCAGGCTCTGTTATTATGTGATCTTTTACCCTTCCACAGTTTGCGCTATAAAATATACTATCAGGACTATTTGCAAACCATCCTCCATCATCTATAATGTCTGTTACTTTTACCCAATGGTTGTCATTCTTGTCATCTAGATACGACTCCATTTTTACTGCACTATTATTATTTATGTTATACATTATTACCTTCCATCCAATCCATTTACCAACAATTGAATTTGTGACTTTAGCTTGACCCAGTTCATCAGTATAGCCACCTGTAAACCATATCTCTTTTTTCCAACCTACAGTACCATCATCATGAATTCCACCTATCAAAGCCAGTCCATCACATGGGCTACTCTGTGTGTGTCTGCCTCCTCTTGCAAACCATGCAAGATCAGTATATCCAACTTTGCTGTTAGCATTGTGAGGAAATAATGAGTTTACTTTGGCATAACCGGTTATTTCTACATTCTTCCACATTGGAGTACCAGGCGGAGTATCCACACTCATTCTAACTTTTTGATAAGCAATACGCCATGACCCATCACTTTGCCTCGTTATATTGTCGTCCTTTCCAGTTCCAACGGTAAATAAACTATCATTGACTGGATTTTTCATGTTGATATACCACTCTCTTCCGCCTTGCTTGGTTGGGTAGATTTCCTTTATACCGAATCTATCTGATCTGACACTTGGAGGAGACGCGATCCCGATGTTATTTTTGTGGCTTTCGGTTATATTAGCGGCAACCTTTGATGACTGGCTAGAAGCCGAGAGCGCCATAAAAATTCCTCCAGGAATAATTAAAAAAGCAGTGACAGTTGCAAAAACGACTATAATTCTATAATTTGACATGAAATATTTCATTTGATAATGAAAATAACAATTGCATTATTTATAGTAATCCTCATAAAGCAAATGTCTTTCGGTTATCTAAACAAATGCATTAACATATCAAAATGATAGGTAGCTGCAATCGATTATCTGCTATTTATAAATGGATTGCTTCGACCGGTAGCGAGCAACAACACAATAGCAATAACAACAGCTTGAATCTGTTGTAACTACTACTGAAAGAATATGTTATGTATATTTTTGAAGATATTACTGATAGGCCACTTCTTGGCTGAAGGAGATGATAGAAATCCAAACCTTTTATTATGTTATAGAAAGCTTGCGATCAAGCACAAGATTTTGTATCGTCTTTGTAGGTGTGTATTTGAGAATAGCTCTTTCTAATTTAATCCTTGCTACTTTTTGTGACTGGCCCACTTCGTACTTTGGCATCTATATCCGAAAGCAATCTGATTAGATCAGGTTTATGTGAGTTAAGGTATTCCTGACCTTTGTCTTTCAATCTGATTTGAAACAATCTTAAGTCTCGATGTTCGTCAAAGAATTGCTCAATCATTGCACTTCCATGTTTAGCAGGACTGATGAGCTGATCGAAGCTATCCAGAGTCGCATCTACTTCGCCTTTTTCTACAGAGTCTTTGGCTCTGTTAACGATCTGACTAATATCTCTTAACTCTTGCAAAGGTGCATATACTTCCTTGGATTTGCCAAGAAAACCAGAACGTTTAGCAGTTCCCACCTTTTCAGCAATGTCTTTGGTGAGTTCATAATATTCTTCTTTACTTGCAAATGATTTTTTTTCTCTTTTAAGCGTTAGACCTTTCATAGATAGCCGCATCATGGCGTCTTCTACCTCCTCCGTACCCATGCCGGTAATCCACACAATTTTGCCGACATAGTCATACCCCTGTCTTATTGCTTCCAAGACTACAACTTCAATAATTCGCCTAAAGCCTTCCTCTGCTCTGGCATTGTCAAAATCTCTGTCACGTACGGCCTTCTTGGCAAAAGAAATATCTATCTCTATTGAACGTTTTAAGTCTTCCATCGCATCGTCCACCTTACCAATTAGTGCAAGGTAGCACGCCTTATTGTACCATGACATTGCATCATTAGGGTTAATGTCGATCGCTTTGTCACACGCTCGGATAGCTTCGCCATAATTTCTTGTTTTATAATAAGCCAGACCTTTCAAGTTCCAGGCTTCTGCATTATTGAGATCAATATCGAGGGCTTTATCATATGAGGAAATGGCAACAGTATATTCACCTAAATGAAAATGAGCATATCCTTTCTTGATCCATGCATCAACATAATTGGGATCAATTCTTATGGATAGGTCAAAGCTACGGATGGCGTCTTCTAGTTTCTCATTTGACATCTGATCGATACCTTTCTTGTACAAGTCGTGTTTCTGAATCTCGTCAATGTTGTCAAGAACGTAGCCCTTCTGCGTCGTATTTTCGGAAGGACCATTAGAATCAAGTTTATTATTATGCTTCCTTCCTAAAAA
>DATDNG010000478.1:0-3680 GCA_036518375.1 Nitrososphaeraceae archaeon
GGATTAGTTTATTAATAACTATACCTAGGTGTGGTAAACGTTTATCTGGTCTGACATCCTCACCACACTTAAAAGGTGGACTTTCTAGATAAGATTGACCAACCAGCTAATCGACCAACCAGCAAAGCAGATTTGGAAAGATTTGGGCCAAAGGCACAGGATAAGAGTTCCATTGAAATCCCTAATATATGATGATTATGTTCTTTGGAACAAGAAACTGCACCTACAATATTACAAGTTTCAGGACAGGGAAATAGGCATTCTTTGGAGGTTGACCACTATGGACTCTTGGTGTATTCTTCTGCAGCAGCTCTTCTATTATCTCAGCTTTAATGACAGTAGGATAGTATTGGTGGAGTCGTTTATCTTTTAAGGCGTTCCGCTGAGGGGGAGAGAAAAACTTCTCAATTTTAGATAGGTTGCGAGATAGGCCGTTCTGGATTTGGGACATAATAGAGCATAAACAACAACACGCGCTTACAAAAGGTAATTGCTGCTTTAACCACATCATAGGATTAGCTCAAAAAAGTGGCATTGAAATGCCACTCTTTGACTATGAAAAATTACTCTATGATGCATTGATAATTGATACAGATAATGTATACCTAGATGCAAAGAAGCAAAAACATTTGTGGTTGCTCAAAACAACTGGAATCGGAGCGACTGAATTTTTCATTCGTATAATGGCGTGGCTATGTCTTAGAAATGACGACATGCAGAATTGTAATATGTGTGTAGTCACAGGGCCGCGAATCGAGCTATCCACAGAGATCGTAAATAGGATAAAGGGATTGTTTTACAACTCTACAAACGAGAGCTTTGAAGGTATGACATTTGATAGTAAAGAAACCGTCTGTTACTTGAACAAGTGTAAGATAACCTCTTTTCCAAGTCATCACATAGATTCAATGCGTGCATTAACAGATGTAAAATTCATACTATGTGATGAGGCTGACTTTCTCCCTAAATCAGAGCAAGACAACGTTAGGGCAGTATGTGAGAGATATATAGCCAAATCTGACCCTTACATCGTTCTAATCTCAACTCCACATGCACCAAATGGACTTATGGATAAAATTGACAGAGAACCGGATGATGCTTGCATATACAAAAGATTCCGATTTGACTACACGGTAGGACTTGACCGCATCTATACCAAAGAAGAGATAGACAAAGCAAAAGGCAGTAAATTATTCGATAGGGAATAATGTTTGCTGTTTCTCTCATCAGTGTTGTTCTATATGTTGTTTAGCTAATCTTATACTCATAAAGTATATTGACTTTAGAAAAATAGTCTCGAAATCTTTGGTCTTCGAATAAATTGTTTATAGCAGTTAGCACGAAGATATTCGATCGACTCTGACACTACGCTTCAGACTTCTTATCATTATCATATAATAATGATTCTTTTTCATATGATTTCTTAAGCCAAATAGGAGTCACAATGGTAGTTACTGCTACCATTATAATCAAAGCAGTATAGATATCAGTAGATAATGCTCCTGATGCAACGCCAACTCCTGCTACGATCAAGCCTACTTCTCCTCTTGAAATCATCCCTATTCCCACTTTCATAGCCTTGCTTTTGTTTTTCAAAAATATCAATGAAGGAACGCCACATCCGATTAATTTCGTGAATATAGCTATAGCTACGATCACACCCGAAAGAAAAAGGACGTTAACATTAACTCCACGAAGGTCTACTTGAGCCCCAATTATAGCAAAGAATAATGGTGCAAATATTATTTGTAATTTTTCAACATATTCCTCAACCCTTTTTATTAATTTGGTGCTAGCTACTGCCATACCTACTGCAAAAGCTCCAACAATAGGAGATAAGCCCATAAATGCGGCCATAGCAGCCGCGCCAAAGAAACTTGCAGTTGTGATTCCCTCTATACTACCTTTGGATTTCCAAAGCCTTTCGATGTTTAGAATCCTTGGAACTATAAGAACAGAACCAACCAATAAGGCAGCAAATAGACCTAAAATCTTCAGTATGAGAAATGTCACATCAACAATCTCAGGAGATGTATTTCCTGTTTGCGCCATGGTACTGACTACAGATAGTGCAGCAATAGCAAGTATGTCATCTACTATTGCGGCTCCTAAAATTAACCTTGCTTCTTTTGATTGCATCTTACCTAGTTCTGTTAATACTTGAATTGATATTGCAATACTGGTAGCTGTGAGCGCAGTCGCAACTAGCAAGGATTCCAATGTTCTAAAACCAAATTCAACAAAAACAAAATAACCAACAAAAAAGGGAACGATAACTCCAATAGAACCTACAGTAAAGGAAGCAGCTCCACCTTTTAGAAACTCTCTTGGAGTAATTTCTAGTCCTGCTATGAACAAAATAACTATGGCAGATAATTCACCTATATGGTGCACAGTCCCATCAAGAACAACAAGGGGTCGTCCATCAAAAAATGGTAGAGCACCTAATGCAAAAGGGCCTACAATAATACCTGCTAATAGCTCACCTAACACTATAGGCATCTTTATCCTGTGGAAAAGCTCAGCGAATAGCTTTGAAGCAAATAACAATATCCCTAATGTAAGAACAATGTGAAGAAATGCTGCCGATCCTTCTGTTGCCACTGCTGTAAATCAATCTCTTATGGACTCACAATAGAAGTAAAAGTGTATCCATGAAATGATATAGAAAGGCAACAATAATGATGGCAGTTATTGAGTTTTGTTAACTTAATCCAGAACTGTACTACTAACTAACTAAAATAAACATGGCGGGGATTCTTCTTGTTGTTCTTGCTCATCGTCATTACATTCATAAAGATAGCCAAGCACAGCATCAGCAGTGTCTCCTGGCTTTGTATGAGACTTTGCTAAGACTACTATCAAGCGGTTGGCTTCATAGACTTTGATAACTCTTATCTTGTCATATTCAGAAATATCCCATAGATGTTTTCCTATAATCTGGGTTCTTGATTTATCTTCTTCTGCAATAGAAGCACCCTTATCTATTTTTTTAAATTTGAGGTCTAGATTTGAGGTCATAATTTCGATGAAGGAATTGTTAATCTTTGCATCAGGAGCAATAAATATATCTGATATCTTTTCATTCGAATCTATAGTAAAAACAGCCAGTATCTTTTCGTCTACTTCAACTATGTGTTTAATCTCTTCATACGATAACAACAATGTGGTAGAGACAAGATCAATATATACACAAAGATATTTAAAATCACTGCTTTTTTCTGTTATGCCAGCGTAAGACGGTGTTCCTATATTAAAAGTAATGTCTTAAGGGTTGTATTTGTTGTAGTTGCATTTTAGTTAGTGTATTGGTAACAAAAGAAACCTATGCCCGACATTTTTAGTGTAGTTTAGCACTAAAATCTCATAGTTGTGAATTATACCATTTTTTTATGTAAACCAAGGAGTGATAGTCCTTTCAATTTTAACAACAACAAAGCCAAGGACGAAGGTATTTCATGGCTATAAAACTATTTATCCTAAATTTGATACTTTTGCATTTTTCATGGAAGCAAGAATATGAACGACAATACATATGAAGACAAACTATTTTCTGAAGCTAAAAAGCCATTTGAAGTAGTTATTGAACCTGGTATAAGAGAGGCACAAGTAAACAAGTTCTTTAGGGAATTTTGGAAGCTAAAGAACCTAAACCAGTTATACGAGATCTACCCGCAAAT
>DATDNG010000479.1:0-2567 GCA_036518375.1 Nitrososphaeraceae archaeon
TTCCAGAATATGCAGTAGTTGTAGTATGAGAAGAAGGAGGAGCAGCCGTGATAACAGAATCGGTGATTGTTGGGTTCGCTGCTTTTTTTGTTGTTGAGTTAAATGCTGATGCTTTTATTGGTGGAGTTGCTGCTGTAGTTGATGATATTTTTTGTTGTTGTTGGCTATTGATAGCAGTGCTGTTAGTAGTAGCAGCCGCCGTAGAAGCAGGAATCATTGCCGCAGTGATACCAGTCACATTTACAGTAGTTTTATACTCTAAGCTAGGATTATCAGCACATGATAATTTGGAAATTATCTTGTTTTGACCCTCTTTGATGGTAGTATATGCAGGTGTAAGAGTAAAAGTCCATTTCGAATAGTCATTAATGCCTCCACTACCACTAGGTAAAGCATCATGATATGGTTTGACAAAATTCACCTTAACTGAAACTTTGCAATCAGAAGCTGTCGCGTTATCTACAGATGTTCCTGAAATTATAAGATCTTTGCCAACCGGAACGGGTTGGCCCTTAGTAGGTGATGTAATTCTTACTAGATGTAATTTCGGCTGACTTGGTTGTAGTTGTGATGTAGAGGATGAAGTATGAGTAGGGTTAGCAGTAGGATTATTGTTATTGTCTTTGGTAGGGGTAGATAATATTGTTTGTGCATGTGCTAAATTTGTCAGTATAGCAGAAGAACTACCAACTAAAAATAGTAATATGATTATTGCTCCGATAGTTGCAGCCGTAGAGCAAGAAATTGAGAGTGGCATTAATAGATGCAATGATTCAACTTTACTTTGTGCAAATGTTATTGTCATATATTACTATGATAGTGTATATATAATCACATAATAAAATATAGTGGATTCAAAACGTAGCAAAAAGTAGTAGATTGTTTTACTATACTATTATTCTGTTTTGTTGCTTAAGTTACTATAATCAGGGGAATAATTGAGTCAAATTTGTCTAGGATTCCACCCTCTTGTGAAAATACATTGATGTCGTTTCGCGCTGCCGTTCTAGATATACCTTCTCTATCATCCTGTTACGGTTGAATCTGTTTATATCATATTCGGTAACCGTAGTAGACCTTTGCTAACTTCGTGGTGCAAAGACAATATGCAAAACAAACACATATGTTAGATCGTCCTCTGATAAACAATCGATTTGATGTTAAATCTATTTCTTAGTATCTTTCTAGTACAAACGGGCTTAGAATATTCCATCTAGGCCAAAATGTCATTAGAAATACTGACAAACATTAAAGGCAAAATAAGAAAATACCTTATAGATATATTTTAACTTATTATAATAGATTTATTGTTATAGAGTATTATCTAGGAAACTTGCAGAAGTCACATTCAAATATCATATTCCTACTATAGAATATAAGTTAATTTATATTGAAAAGTAATAGTAGCGTTGCCTTCTTGGCAGTTATCATATTATTGCTGTTAACATCGTCCTTATTGGTTATAGTTCTTCTAGCTAATGAAGATGGTATTATTGTCACTTTAGCTCAGGCCAAGAAAAAGAAACCAATATCATCATCATTATCTCATCACAGTACAACAACGATAACTACACCAAATACTAGTACTTCTACTACACTGAATGCATTTCAGCAGAGCCAACAACAACAATCCCAGCCATTATTGCCATATGAAGAAAAAAACCAACAAGGAACCATTTTCAATGGCCTAAATAATGGTAAAGTAGTGATTTTAACTTTTGGTGATGGATTGGAGAGCCAATATTTGTATGCCAAACCAATTTTAGACAAATATGGTTTTAAAGCAAACTTTTTTGTAACTTGCAATAAGGTAGGATTGACGGATTCAAAGATCACATGGCAGGAGATAGTACAATTGTATAATGAGGGGCATGTAATTGGATCTAAAACAATGAATTATGGAACTAAAGCCATGCAAAATAAAGATCTAAATCATTTATCTGCTAATGATTTAGAATATGAAGTAGGTCAATCAAAGCAATGTCTTTTAGACCATGGCATTAATACCACATTTTTTGCTGTTCCTAAAAATGTAGCATCAAATAATGAGACTGTAATAAATACAATTGCTAAATATTATGATTTTGCCATAAATGGACATTCTGACCTGATGTACCTTCATTCAAATAGATATTCTATTGGAGAATATAGTATGCAGCATATCGAAGATGATGGAAATTCATATGACAATTCGCAAATGTTTGAGAAATTCGTTGCAGTGCTTAATAGCCAAAATAAATTCAATGAAGGTGGAATGATAAATGCTATCCCTGTAATAGGATATCATGATATTATTGCTACATATCCTGATGTAAGTTATACTGATAAATCTTCTGATACCACTCTAGATTTGTTTGAAGCAGAAATGAAGTATTTGCATGATAATGGCTTTAGAGTAATAGCTTTCTCTGATCTTGGATATGATGAAAATAGCAATTCTTTCCACATTAAATCGTAGGAGTAGTACAGCAATTTTGACTTCGGTAATATTCAACCCTCTGTTATTAACAGCAACAAAAACTTTATTGGTTGCTTGTGTAGGAGTATTTGGAACTATAACATTATTT
>DATDNG010000480.1:0-3304 GCA_036518375.1 Nitrososphaeraceae archaeon
TATGACAGGTTTCCAGACTCCGAAATCTATATCATTCCCGCAAGACTTCATAACTGTCAGATACCTGATATAAGATTAGAATGGCTATGTTATGTTGATTTATTTCCTGATTGGATCAAGGATATTAACCAAATATTGAAAACTATGAACGTTGAAATTAAGTTGGAGAAAGACTTAACAATTAATCTTAGCATTGAACAAGTGACATTTTGTCGTTCGACGCTGATGTTATATCTCTTAAGTATGCTCAATCTTTCCATGGAGTTGATATGAAGTTTGCAGAACTGCTAACTCAGAGTGAAAATCGCTAGATGGGTTACGTCCAACAACAGGTGAATACAGTTACCTTGAATCTTTAAAAAGCATGAATATAAAAACAATTGTGGGACATGAAGGCTGTAATTTTAGCTGCTGGCCTTGGCACCAGATTGCAGCCATATACTTTCTTAATTCCAAAACCAATGTTGCCTTTAGGTAACAAACCAACTCTTGAGCATATAATCTATTGGCTAAAAGAAAGCAAGAAAATTGACCAAATCATCATATGCGTAAGCTATCTGCATAGGTTAATTGAAAATTACTTTGAAGAAGGTAGAAGATTTGGTATCAAGATAGAATATTCCAAGACGACTGAACCTATGGGTACTGGAGGACAGTTAAAAGCAGCAGAAAAATTATTGGATAACAATGATAGATTTCTTTGTCTCTATTCTGATCATATATACGATTTTAGCCTTGACAAAATGATTCTTGAACATACAAAATCCAACGCTCTTATAACGGTAGCATTATTACAGTATAAAACTACGTTAGAATACGGTTTTATTGATACTGATGTGGAAGAGCAGAAGAAAACTAATAGTATTACTACTACAACAGAAATAGTGGATGACGCAGGACGTGCGACTAAAAACAATCATGATTGCTGCAATATTGTAAGATGGCAAGAAAAACCTGAGATAACGGGCTTGATTAATATTGGTTGCTATGTAATGGAACATAAATTTCTTGAATTCATACCTAAATCCATTACTTTTAGAATGGATGATGCTGTGAGGAAGATGTTGCTATCAAATCAAAATAAAGGATTCGCAAAAGGTTTCGTTATACAATCTTCGAATTTTGTGGACCTAGGAGATAAACAATCATATCTAAAGACATATAGAGAATATGTTAAAAAATTAGGAAGAATATAGAGTAGTAGCATAGTTATTGCTCTACAAGATATTGCGAATGTGCTTCATCTTATACTGTCAATGTCGTCAGAAGCGTTGTAGTCTAAAGTTATATGTCAGATATCCACAAAAAAGAGCAGCTATTATCCCAGCGTCCAATATTTGCTGGTTTTTTAACATCAGAATTATTTCATCTCTCGTAATTATCTTTATCTTTATTTTTTCAGTTTCTTCCAGATTCTGATTTGAGACCTTTTCTAACTTTTTTGCCAAGAACAGATATGTCTTTTGGTTGGCTTTTGATGGCCATATGTAAAACCATCCTCTAGATTCGAGTATTTCACAACTATAACCTGTCTCTTGTAATAGTTCTTTTCTAGCTGTTTCATGAGGTTGCTCATTTTCTTCAATTAACCCTCCAGGCAAGTCTAAAAGAACCTTGTCTACTCCGCGGCGATAATTTTCAATCATCAGTAGCGAACCATCAGAAAAAACAGGTATCACTATAGCATTATCCCTTTTTGTCTTTATCTTGTTGAATACTCTAACTGTTTGAATGTCTTTTACCCCATTAATCTCTAGTAAGTCTTCATATACTGCTAGCCAATCACTTTCATATACAATACTTGACTTCTTTACATCACTCATATGGTCCAGAATTATAGAGCCCAGATTCAAATAATGAATGTTATGTATCATGCGAATCTCTTCGCTTATACTTTTTTGATCAAGGGTATATGGTTATGCAAAAGCAGTAATTGTAATAAAGAGTTCAACTCTTCTTCCAGAAAGATCAAAAATATTCCAATATTTTTAAACAAATTATAATTATCTAATAATTAGATTAATCTAAGCATTTAAGTAGCACCTATCCCATATAGTTATCATCTCAAATGCAAGTGAAATCGCTTCTAGACAATAATGATGTAGAAGACAAGAAATTAAATTTGGATATGATATCTCCAATATGGGCCAAGAGGTTAGAACAGAGTAAACTACTTTCTCCAGTATGTCTTAGACGATTAAGATGGTATTTAGAACTTAAAAGTACCTCAAAGTGTGTAGTCGGAGAAGCATATGGTTTTTCATCATCCTATGTATCCAACTGCAGACTATGTTGTAGAATTGGTTGGAAGTTTATGTTTTATTTCATGATTTGTTCATATTCAAAATTAGAAGAAACCAAAAATGGATTTGTGAAACATTGGAGTGAAAAACATCTTGATTATCATCAGCAGTCTAAATGCAAAGAAGATAATAAAATCCCCACTTGCTATACATATAGAGAGATGAGTAGAGATATTTAGCGTATAGATAGATATTGAATCCCAAAACTTTTCTTGTGTGTTCTATATTATTATTAAGTATCATTATCATCAATAGTCACTCGATCAATCTTTTATCTTCATTTTATTATCACGCTGACCAAAATAATAACTACTTTCATCATCATTATCATTTGGCTTATGCCGCTTCTACTTCCCCTACAGCAAAATCATTTATTGTCACAATACCAAAAGGCTCAGCAAATCCAGAAGTCGATATTACCAAGCTAGGTCCAAGGCAATGGTATCTTCCAAGACAAATCACAATTCATACAAATGACACTATTACTTGGAAAAACAATGATACAGAAGCTCATACTGTTACAAGTGGTATTAGTGCAGGAATTGAAAGCTTGATGAATAATAAAAGAGGAACGCCAAATGGGATATTTGATAGTGGTACGTTTAAACCAGGACAGTCATGGACGCATACATTTACTAACCCTGGAACTTACAGTTATTTTTGTACTATCCACCCATGGATGGAAGGTGTAGTTTTAGTTCAAGGAGGACAAGCACAGAACATTCCTAACTATCCTGTTGACGCTATGGGTAAACGAATATTCAAATTGCCACTTTACCACTTTACTCCCGATGGACAAATAGAGGTTGGTTTAAGCTGGGATCCTGCAGTATTACTGACAGGTAAGGAAATATCTTTCTTTGTCAATTTCTTTGATCGTGCAAACAATAAACCAAATCTTTTGCCATTTGATTTTATTTTAATGCAAAATGGAAAGCAACTTGAACGAATTCCAAGTATTTCACAAGTTGGAATGGATGTTCAGCATTTTGTATTTTCAA
>DATDNG010000481.1:0-11182 GCA_036518375.1 Nitrososphaeraceae archaeon
GGGTATGAATTCCGGATTCATGGCCAAATGCGTTTTCGCCTGTTATTGCTTTATTTGGTTGGACGACTATTCCCATTACGTTGGAAATAAACTTTGACGTTTCATAGAGCAGCTCTGTCTTAATGTTATGTCTCCGATTGTATAGACATTGGAGCGCCATCACAAACTCCTCAAGAGATGCGTTTCCTGCTCTTTCTCCTAAACCATTTATTGTCACATGGCCACAAGAAGCTCCTGCATTTATCCCAGAAATTGTGTTAGCTACAGCCAGGCCGAAGTCATCGTGGCAATGCATACTGATTGGAGTTTTTTTTGTTGCTTCCTTTACATCTTTGACGAGTTCGCCAATATATTGTGGAGTGGCGTAGCCCACCGTATCAGGAATATCCAACCTGTCAGCGCCAGCACCAGCAACTGCCTTGAAAACCTCTATCATAAACTTGCGATCTGACCTCGTAGCATCTTCTGCTGAAAATTCGACCTGCATCCCATGTTTCTTTGCATAGTCAACGGCCCATATTGCTTTTTCAAGGACCTGCTGGCGATTCATCTTTAATTTGTATTGCATGTGAATATCAGAGGTCGCGATGAAGATGTGAATAAACCTTAATCCGCAATTTATTGCAGTATCAATATCTGTCTTGACTGTACGCGCTAGGCCATAAATTTCAGCATTTAACCCTTGTGCAGATATAGTTTTAATTGCTTCCATTTCGCCTTGAGAAACGATTGGAAAACCAGCTTCGATTGCATCAACACCCAAATCATCAAGTTTAATAGCAATCTGGACCTTTTGTTCAGGAGTGATGGATATTCCCGGTGTCTGTTCTCCATCTCTTAACGTCGTGTCAAAAATTCTTACTTTTTCACTGTAATCTAACAATTAAACTTCTACACCTCTGGGGAGAGCTGAAACACCTGTTCTTGCCAATTGCGTGATTCCATAATGATCTACTAGATTTTTAAATGCATCTATTTTATCGGGTGTCCCTGTAAGTTCTACAATAATAGTCTCTTTCCCTATGTCAAGTATATTTGCTCGAAATATGGATGCAAAGTTTGTTATTTCCATGCGCGTAGTTGGATCGTCGGCTCTCATTTTAATTAATGCAAGTTCACGATAAACCGTATTGCCTGTATCAAGTACCTTCACCTCGACTACATCAATCAGCTTTCTAAGCTGTTTCACAAGCTGATCTAATGTCTTTTCATCACTTTTTGTAGTAATTGTCATCCTCGACAGATCTGCTTGTTCAGTGGATCCTACTGTTATACTTTCAATGTTAAAGTTTCGAGCTCTAAAAAGGTTTGTTACTCTAAATAATACTCCCGGCTTGTCCTCCACTAGAGCAGATAATATATACAAAGGCATGACCTTTCCGTTCGCTATAATAGTAGTTGCCGTGGCGGCAGACATAGTTTCAATGTCACGCTCCCGTAACCATATCTTTAAGACCCGTACCTGGCGCCACAAAGGGGTAAACATCTTCTTCTGGATCAATTGGAATGTCAATCACAGTGGCTACTTCAGTTTTGAGTGCAGATTTGATTGCCTTTTCTAATTCTTCTGCTGACTGTACCTTGATTCCCTGGGCGCCATATGCTTCTGCTATCTTTGTATAATCAGGGCAATTGTGTTGGTGTACTCCCATGTATCTTCTATTATAAAATGTTCGCTGCCATTGAGCTACCATTCCAAGCATGTAATTATTCATTAAAAACACAATTACTGGAAGGTTATCAAGTACGGACACGGCAAGAGAATTTTCTGTCATATTGAAGGAGCCATCACCTGCAATGTCGACTACCGGCACTACCGGTCTGGCTGCCTTCGCACCTATTGAAGCTGGAAATCCGAATCCCATTGTTCCCAATCCTGTTGAGCTGAAGAAGGTTCCGGGCGAGATTACATCAAAGTGCAACGATGCCCACATTTGACATTGGCCTACCTCTGTAGTTGTAATTGCATTGGCAGGTAAAATTTCTCTTAATTTTTTTAATGCTTTCTTAGCCGTCAGTTCTCTTGAATAGTCCTTAAGTGCTTCTGCGTAATAATCGATCAACTCCTTTCTTCGTTTCATCCATGGAGTATCTGCATCCTTTTTTACAATTTTCCTTGGAAGCATTTTGATAAGGGTTCTCAGTGATGATCTAACATCGCCTACAACTGCCACATCTACAGATTTATTCTTGCCAATTTCTGCTGGATCAACATCCATGTGAATAATATTCATCCCCTTTCCAAATTCATCGAATCTTCCTACAGATCTATCGGAAAACCTAGCACCTACTGCAACTATGCAATCAGCTTCAAGGATTATCTTATTTGCCTCGGCATGTCCGTGCATCCCGATCGGCCCCATAGCAAGAGGATGATTTTCAGGAAATGCACCTTTACCCTTAAATGTAGTCACCACAGGAATCATCAGCAATTCTGAAAGCGCCTGTAGCTCTGAAAAAGCACCTGAAAGTATTACACCCCCTCCAGCCATTATAATAGGTCTTTCTGCTTTGAGTAAAATTTGTTCGGCTTTCCCTATTTGAGATAGATCTGCATCCACAACTGGGTTATAACCTCTTACCTTAATCAGTTCAGGGAATTTCATATCTACACTTTCCTGTTGGACATCTTTAGGAATGTCGATGAGAACGGGTCCAGGTCTTCCACTTTCCGCGATAAAGAATGATTTTTTTACTGTTTCTGGGATTTCGCTGGCTGTCCTTGGTTGGAAAGCATACTTTGTGCATGGGTTAGCAACACCAATAATATCCGTTTCCTGGAAAGCGTCTTTTCCTATCATAGATAATTGCACTTGACCAGTTACAGCAACTATTGGTGAAGAATCAGAATATGCAGTAGCAATGCCTGTAACAAGGTTGGTAGCGCCCGGACCAGAAGTAGCAAAACATACTCCGGCCTTTCTCTTTATCCTTGCATAGCCATCAGCCATGTGTGCAGCTGACTGTTCATGACGAACAAGAATGTGACGAAGAGCAGATGCATCTACTAGTGCATCATAGATAGGAAGATTTGCTCCACCTGGAAGTCCGAAAACCACATCTACGCCCTCCTTTTCAAGGGCACAAATTAATGCTTTTGCACCCGTCATTTCCACCATTTATATATTTCCACCATTTATTTCAATAAATGCCCTGCCAAAACTATATACTAGTTTGACCTAGAGCAGCAGCACACAAACGCAGTTGCAATAGTGTCCTGGGGAGAAGTTATACAAAACTTTTCACCTTTAGCCCAAGGCATTCTTGTTAATTTGCGATGACACAATTTATAAAGATTTGCCCTAATAAAGCCAAAAATTTATCCAAACGCAGTGATGAATTTGATTATACATATTGTCGTCATCATCAGGTTCATCATGCATCTTTAGGTGTAGTCTTTACATATCTAGCATATGTCAAAAATCATACAACAGTTCTCTTTGAATCGAATAGACTCACTCGATAACCATCAATGCGCTTGTTAACGCAGATACCACATCTCAGTATTGACCAAACATATTTGTTATACCTGAATTCAATTTAGTGATCGATGAAAGCTGTCTCTGTAAAAGGCAAAGGTTTGGTTTCAGTTAATGAAGTATCAGCTCCAAAATTAATGGGAGAGGGAGATGTTCTTATTAAAATGCATGCATGTGGAGTATGTGGTTCTGATCTTGAGAAAGTATACGGTCAATATGGAATGTCTTCTTCCAAACTTGGACATGAACCTTCAGGAGAGGTAATAAGTGTAGGGAGATCTGTGAAGGATTTTAATCCGGCAGATCATGTTTTCATTCATCACCACGTTGCATGTTATTCGTGCCACTTTTGTCGACATGGAGACTATACTATGTGTGATATGTACCAAAAAAGTAACATAACCCCATGTGGCCTATCAGAACAAATCCTAGTGCCTGAGTGGAATGTTTCTCGTGGAGGACTTATAAAATTACCAGGCAATATAGCGTTTGACGAAGCCTCACTCATAGAACCATTAGCCTGTTGTATAAGATCATTAAACAAGTGCAATTTCCATAAAGGTGACGATATTGCAGTAATAGGAGCAGGTCCAGCCGGGATGATGCATGTAATGCTTGCAAAAGCATTTGGAGCTGGGAAAATCATTGTACTCGATGTAAATGACTTTAGAATGGATTTTGCAAAAAAAAAATACGGAGTCACCGAAACATTTAATCCTATAGAAAAAGATGTGTCGCATAAAATAAAAAGTCTCACAGGGACTAGAGGTGTTGACGTATCAATTGTTGCCACGGGAAATACAAGGGCACTAATCCAATCTGTTGAGATAACAAGAAAGGCAGGCAAGATCATGCTTTTTGGAGTTCCATCGAAAGGTACTGAAGTTCCTATTGATATTAACAAAATATATTCAAGTGAACAATCTCTTATTCCATGCTATGCTTCCTCAGAGATAGAAACAAACCAGGCGTTGAAATTGATTACTGAGAAGCAAGTCAATGTAAAATCATTGATAACTCATCGTTTTGGCATTAATAGTGCTGATGAAGCAATAAGGTGCGCACATGAAGCAAAAGACGCAATGAAAGTGATTGTTACATCGGATTGACACTTGCATTGTTATACAACCTAAAGCTTTCCAGGTTTAGCATTGGGTTTGCTCTCTTACATTGTGATCATATGAGCAACAGCGGCCACCATCTTTTTTGCAATTTCCTCCCTTACCGTGCTTTTTTGAAAGTTAGATTGCTTTGAAGTCTCCTTAGCAGTGCCTTTTCTAGCAAACAATTAGTCTAAACTGACCTTGACGACTGGATGTTTGATTTGGATCATTGCTAAATATCCCTTTAATACCAAGACACATATTTTCCCACAACGGCAAAAGAGACTTTCTTAACCTCTTCCACCTTGCTCCTCAATAACTACCAAAGTTACTGTTGAGGTTATTCCTGGTATCTTTCTTATTTTGTTAGTTATAGTATGATTCATCGCCTCTGTATTATCTGATTTTACTTTGACAAATATATCATGTACCCCGTATGTTCCTCTTACTTCCTCTACACCGACTAGTTTTGCAATTTCACTTATAATGTTTTCTTCTGAGCCCAGCGTACAGTTAACTAAAATATATGCAGTAGGCATTTCCTACAAATGCAGTTATTTAATATTTTAGTGTTTTCTATCCGACGTGGGTGCTGTTAAGTTAAGCAAGATAACAGCTAAAGCTGAATTCGATTAAATAATTTATTGGTATGTTTGAGCGTGAAAGAACTAAACCATATGTTATCAGATGTGCTTTATACCTGTACTTTCTTGGCTTGAGCCTTAGAAGCACATCTAGAGCTATCCAACCATTTGTAGATAGGAGTTATGTTGCTATATGGTATTGGATACAGGAGCTTGATCACCAGGATTCAAGAAAAATTCATCAATAATATTGGCCCCATAAACTCAATTATTATTACTTGGGAATAGTTGTGTTAGATGATTCTTCTAACCACAATTGCTCGATCAGGCTGCCATCTCTGAGTCGGCTTTATGTATTTATATTCCTGCGAGTGGTGCTTCGCCACCGGAAGGTGGAGCAAATCCAATCGATGCTTTGAAATTACCTGAATTTTTAGTATTGCTAATCTCAAGAGTTATCTGTTTATTTGTAGTTTCAGTAAGGTTAGAAATAACAGGATAGGATGTTTGTTTATTGATGGTAATAACACCAGCAAGGGAGAATGTCGTGTGATCTTTGGTGTTTTCTATTGTCTTGCTAGACGAACCCTTAAGGCTTCCATTTAGCAAATATTTGTCATTTAGGCTATGTAGATTTACTACTAGAGTATTGTTTGAAGGAATTTTGTTCACTGTTAACGTGGTTGGTCGAGCTTCTAATACCTTACCATCGCTTAGAGTAATCTCATTTGATGTCGACGCTGAAGATTGAAATGTTTGAGGAAATAATGTATCATCAGCAAAACTTATAGAGCGAACTATGGCAGTAGCTTTAGTTTCAGATACACTAGTATCAATAGGGATAATGCCCTTAGTATGAACGAAGATATCGCTGTCGCTTCCGCTGCCCATAGCAATTGCAAGTGTGTTATTATTGTTGAGTATTACTACGATGACTGAAATGCCAATTATAATAGAAATCGGAACAAAAGCCAAATTATAAGGACTTTTGCTGTCTAGCAGATAAGGCTTGCTCACCAAAAGGGAGTCCTATAAGTGAGTTTTAAAAGTGAGCAAGGGATAAAAGAAAATGAAAAAAAGAAGAACTAATGCTATGCAGAGGATGCGGAAATGAGATGAATGCAATAGAGTATTGTTTGAATTGTAATGAGACTATTCACTGGAGATGCAGAAACTGCGATAAGGAAAGTGAAAGATCCGTACATACCCATCAGTACAACTATTAAAGACAACTCAAAATAGCTGCAGTATTGGAAGGAAATAGCAATAATGAATCAGTTCAGCAAATAACGTTTAGCGATTGGCGATATATAAGCAACATTTTCGTAGATAAGTGAATAACGGGATCAGATCACCAACACTTTTTAATAAAAAGGTATCCAATGGTGTTTAAGCAAGTTGTAATTGCATTGTGCGACTTGCGACGAGAAATTGAAGCAGCAATACCAGTATGAAGGCAAAGTTCTTTTTCTAGAGACAAATGACTGAGAATAAAAATGCTAGAGCTATTGTAATTATCAATCATCATCAGGGTTAGCGCTACAAAGTCAGCTATCTTATGATATATGTGTTCCAAGCGCTGATTGATGGTTATATCTTTTACGTTCGATCTAGTTCAAATCCAAACTAAGTAATTAGTGATAGACCTGAAGATATGGGTATGGTGTATCGATATAATTGCATTTTGAACTACTGTTGGCATATTTAGATCAATCGTTCATTTCTATAGGGGTTACTGCATGAGTTGGCGAAAATACAATATTGCAGAAGTGGCAATATAATTCACGATAATGATAGATTTTATCTTTAATGTTTTCTGTAAGTATTACATACCTGGAATTGTAACATGACGGACAACCCAGTAATTTTTTATTTTGTCCTTTCTTAATATTTTTGTTATTGTTGCTGAAGTCAATCCACATTGAAAGCACTCTACCAAATGATCTTATAGAGAATAAGACTAATTGTCTACTTTATTTTTTATCAAAATATCCTACCATATATTTATACTTAAAATATTCTAACCTCATTAGTAAAGGAATGTTAATAAGTGCTATCCAACGAGGACAAGACCTTTTGATAAATGGTAACCCATACGATTTGTTTCTGAACGCAAATTCATACACTCTATGCAGCTAGGATGACAATGCTTTAATTGATCAGAAAAATTGCTAGGTCATCCATTAGCAAACAAATACGACTTTTACGCATATAGGACTTTAATCTTTGAAAGATACAGCGCAACATTCCCGATGAAGGAATTGAATTTAATTATAGGTACGACAGGAATACTATCAACTAATTTTATATCCATAGGATAAAGAGTCAGTATTATAGGAACAGCGTGAGAAATCTTTTTTCTTCTATGAAGTAATAGTAAAGACGTCCTCTGAGCTTGCTTTCTTGCATAATAAGTTATAGATGAAAGATTGTTTCTCTGCCAGTGTTTGCAATCAACTACAATAGCTAATTGAGAATTATAATTGACTCCAACTACGTCAATCTGGATTCTACTGGGCTTTGAAAATCGCACATTGCACTCAGCCACATATCCAGATAGGTTAAGAAGTCTGGAGGCAAACTCTTCAAAGTCCTGCCAGCTTAAAGATTTTGAAATCACTTCTATATCAGTTCCACTCTGAAGTGCAAGTATTGCAAGTTTCACTCTATCTTCCTTAGAGAATGAATAGCCATTCCGGAGATTTTTGCCTATCCCATTGTTAACCAAATATTCTAAAACATATTTTGCAGCTGTCTTGCAAGCGATCCCGGATCTATCCTGAAATTCTTTTAAAGTAATCTTCTGGCATATTGCCGATACTGCCCTAGTCGGTAATACAGGTTGCACAAAACGAGATAAGTAAACCAGTATATTAAGAGGGACGTGTTAATTTAAGTCCTTTCGGCTCCATATACTACTAATTTAGCATTGGATTTGGTAATACTACTGTTATGCGTAAACACAAAAAGAATTAGCCATTGGTGTACATGTTGAAGATAGTCATCAAGTGTCTCTGTTCTATCCTTTAGGTATTCAATTGTTCTTTCTAAAGCTATACTCTTTCATGTTGCTGGACTCATTGAATCTCTTAAATTATAATGTACAAAATACAGTGTTAGAACAAATGGGATGGAAAAAACCTCAACTAAGATGTGAGAATTGAAATAAGCAATAGTATTAAAATATGGAAATCAGTATATTATAATAGCAATGGTTAACTAATTAACTGACTAGCATGAAAGGGGAAATAATAGTACACAGGTACGAAAGCAATATTCTGAAATCTAATCCACTAAAAGATCCATATATAAGAGATGTAATAATATATCTCCCTCCAGGATACTCTCAATCTTATTCAAAAGGGTATGTTACGGCGTTTGGACTCCCAGGTTTTGGTAGTCAAGGAAGGACACTATTAAATGCAGATCCACTAGGGGAAAATATTGAACAGATAATGGATCGTTTGATTTCGGAGAAAAAATGTGGTCCAATGATTTTGGTGTTAGTCGATTGCTTCACAAAGTTTGGAGGAAATCAATACCTGAACTCGTCAGCAACAGGAAGATATGAAGACTATATAGTAAAAGAAATTGTTTCCTTTGTTGACAAGAACTATAATAGCTCCGCACATTCAGTGTTTGGACATTCTTCTGGCGGATATGGTTCTCTCATATTGGGCATACGACATCCAGATATATTTAATGCGTTATCAGATCATTCTGGTGATGCTGCATTTGAATATTGTTATCTACCGGATTTTCCAAAAGCTCTTGGGTCTTATAGACAATACAACAATAGCCCAAAAAGATGGCTTGATAATTTCTGGAAGAAACAAAACCATCACAACAAGGAGGATGGACCTCCTCTGAATGTGTTTGCAATGGCAGCTCATTACTCCCCAAATCCATATTCAAATGAGATGGGTGTCGATCTACCATTTGACCTAGATACAGGGGAAATATTGCAAGATACATGGAATCGATGGTTATCTTGGGACCCAGCTAAAATGATTGAGAAGTATAGGAAGAATTTAAAAAGGCTAAAATTTATTTATCTTGACTGTGGAACAAAAGATGAGTTCAATATCCAATGGGGAGCAAGGATTCTTCACTCAAAGCTCGAAAGTATGGGTATAAAGCATTACTATGAAGAGTTCGACGACGGCCACTCGCATACAAGCTATCGATATGGTAATTCATTACCAAAAATTTATTCAACGTTATCTTAAAATCGAAATATGGCCATGTCCAAAATAAGCTAAAAATTTCAGAATATGATAAATGTAATTTCCCTGATCAAAATATACTACAAATGAATATATATTTCAGGAACTTGAATTTATAATACTAGGTATCACAAACATAACTATGATCCCATAAACATGTTAACCTATCTTTATTTAGATTGCAATTGATTTGTATCTCATGTTTCACCAATTATATGTATTAACTCTTCTTAGATATACCGAATTGGTATCTTTAATCATTGAGGAAGCATGAAACACTAAAAATACAAATAACTAAACGGTGTTATTATATGGAGCTACTAAACATCAACCAATCTCTTGATTATCGGCTTTTCTAGGCCTAAAATCTCGCTTTATCACGTAGTTCTTAAGCTGCCGATATAGTATGTTTAATGACATATATGGTAGGCGACAAAGATCTTCTTGCAAGAGAAATACAATCATAGGTAGCTTCACGTATGCATTAAGAGAGGAAAAAGGACTTTTGAGGTAGTGTTATCATTAAGAATAGCCTCTATAACGATTCCTCTGCTAAGTACTACTAGCAGTGTCTTCGTTTTTGGTTCTATCTATACCTTGTATCAGATCTGTTTGGGACAAATAGCTGCTATGTGTTCCTCGCAATTTGCTATCTGTCTTCTTCGTGACTCGATAATACATATGGCAATAGTCTGATGCTCAAAGTGAATTCACTACCTCGGGTATATTGGTTTGTAATAATCAACCTATCATTCTTTGTAAAATCTATTAAGAAGCTTTTATAATCCTAATTTTCTTATCAACTAAATGCCAATCAGTGCTGGAGATAGCTCATGGATGCTTGTTTCTACTGGTTTAGTCATGCTAATGATACCTGCTTTAGGCTTTTTCGAAGCGGGTCTAGTCAGAAGTAAAAATTCAGTCTCAGTAATTATGCAAACTTTCTCTGGCCTTGCAATTCTCTCCATCCTCTGGATAGTTGTAGGTTTCACATTGGTCTTTGCTCCATCACATGGAGGTATTATTGGTGGCCTTGATTGGATGTTTTTCAATAATGTTCCTTTTGATAAACCGTTAAACTATGCCCCAACTATTCCTGGAGTTAGTTTCGCTACATACCAAATGATGTTTGCTGTAATTACGCCTCTGCTCATTACTGGTGCGTTTGCTGAACGAATGAAGTTTAGCTCTTTTATCGTTTTTATTATTTTATGGAGCATCCTCGTTTATTATCCTCTGGCACACTGGGAAGAAGCTGGAAAAAGTCTCTTTATAGGAAGAGAGAGGGAAACAAATCAAATCATCGAGGATGTGAAAAGTAATCTTTGTTGGCTGAACCGTCGATGAGTTTTCCCCTATCGATGTTAATCGTTGGTAAGCAAGTTTCATATGCATAAGCGGAAGTTTTTGACCATCAATCATATCTTACATTTGGTATGATCATAATGGATTAGTTGAAGGAAGCTTGACAAAGACGCCACAACTTCAAACGACGTTTTGGATGCAATGACATTATCATGTAAAGGAATGATTATAATGGGATTTAATCAACTTAGAGCAAAACAGTGTATATATATTCACATGCGCTTTCTTTGTTCTGAAAAGAGAATGTCAAAGTATACTTTACTTATAAATTGGACAGAACAGGGAATAAGAAATGTCAAAGATACTATAAAACGAGAGAAATCTTTTGAAGATGCAGTACAAAAAGCAGGCGGTAAATCTCTTGGTTTTTATTATACAATCGGAAGATATGACATGGTGGCGATGGTTGAAGCTCCGACTGATGA